>NZ_JBGGWB010000009.1 GCF_041321155.1 Sphingomonas sp. IW22
CTCTCCGTCGAACTCAAGACTACACAAAACCGCTACAATCCGGCATATCCGGCACTCAACGAGCGCACGCTATTACCAAATCGACGAGATCGGAGATCGGCATCCCACCCTCTCCGCCATCTACCTGCTGGCTTTCCGCCGGCGGTCAGCCTAACGGGACAGCGATGGACGATATGGTTTCGACAGGCGCGGCGCGCCTCGAGCGGCGCATGGCGCGTGGGTGCGAGTTTCTGGGTTCGCGGGTCGCGATCCTGGGCGGCGCGATGTCGTGGGTCAGCGAGCGTAATCTGGTCGCGGCGATTTCCAATGCCGGCGGCTTTGGCGTGATCGCGTGCGGCGCGATGACGCCGGAACTGCTCGATGCCGAAATCGCCGCCACGCGGGAGCGGACCGACCGGCCGTTCGGCGTCAACCTGATCACCATGCATCCGCAGCTGTTCGACCTGATCGCCGTTTGCGGTCGCCACGGGGTTGGCCATGTCGTGCTGGCAGGGGGGCTGCCGCCCAAGGGTTCGCTTGAGGCGATCAAGGCCACGGGAGGAAAGGTCATCTGCTTCGCGCCCGCATTGTCGCTGGCCAAGAAGCTGATTCGTTCCGGCGTCGATGCACTGGTGATCGAGGGAATGGAGGCCGGTGGCCATATCGGTCCGGTATCCACCAGCGTGCTGGCGCAGGAAATCCTGCCCGAAGTGGCTGCTCAGGTGCCGGTGTTCGTTGCCGGTGGCATCGGCCGGGGTGAGGCGATTGCCGGCTATCTGGATATGGGCGCGGCCGGCGTGCAGCTTGGCACGCGCTTTGTCTGCGCCACCGAATCGATCGCGCATCCCGACTTCAAGCGCGCATTCATCCGCGCGTCCGCGCGCGACGCCATCGCCAGCGTTCAGGTCGATGCCCGCCTGCCCGTCATTCCGGTGCGCGCGCTCAAGAATGCGGGCACCGAATTGTTCACGGCCAAGCAGCGCGAGGTCGCCGCCAGTCTCGACGGCGGCGCCGTCGAAATGGCCGAGGCACAGTTGCAGATCGAGCACTACTGGGCGGGTGCATTGCGCCGCGCGGTGATCGACGGCGATGTCGAGCATGGCAGCCTGATGGCGGGCCAGTCGGTCGGTATGGTGACAAAGGAAGAGCCGGTGGCCGACATCATCGGGTCGCTGGTGGCAGAGGCGGCGGCCGCGCTCGACAAGCGCACCGCCTGATCAAAATCTGCGGCCGGCTTCGACTGGCCGCAGCAAGGTTCCACCCGGACTCCGTGCCATGTTAGGCATTGGCGGTAACTTTGGACCCGCGCCGGGGAGTATCGCTTATGCCGCCCATTCGCGTTCGATCGCTTCTGCTGGCCGTGATGCCGGTTGTGCTTGTCAGTTGCGGGAAGTCGCGAACCGAGGTTGTCACCCCAAAGACGACACCGCCGCCGCCGGTGGCGCTCGCCCGACCCATGCCGCGCCCGCCGATGAACGCGGCGGCCAATCTGACGCTGCCCCAGCCCGGTCCCGACGGCAGCTTTCCGACGCCCAGCCGCAGCCTGTCGCCGGTGGGAACCACATGGCATCTGCGCGCTGCGCTCAATGTGGCGGTGCTGCAATGCGCCAAGGCGGGGGATCCGATGGAGCTGCAATACAACGCCTTCCTTGCCGCGCATAAGGCGGTGCTGGCCCGCGCGCATGAGGGGCTGAAGGCAGAATATCGCAGCAGCCACGGTTCGGCATGGCAGGACCGCTTCGACGACGACATGACGCGGCTTTATAATTTCTACGCCCAGCCGCCGGCGCGGGAAGGCTTCTGCCGCGCCGCCGCGCCGTTGGTGGCTACGGCCGCAACCACGCCGACCGCGGGGCTGGAGGGGTTTGCCGCGCCTGCGCTGGCGTCGCTCGACGTGCCGTTCACCGACTTCTATCGTGCCTACGCCGAGTATCGCGCCGACCTGATCGCATGGCAGGCGGGGCAGCAGGCGGCGGCCCGGATGGCGGCAGTGCAGCCGGTGGCGCCTGCGGCTGTACCGCGCCTGTCCGTTTCGGATGAGGTTCTGATGGGCGATACCCGCGTGAGCGACGGTGACATGGGTGCATCGACCGGCCGTTGATGCGGCGCAGCATAAGTTGCGGCACGACGGTGCTTTAGCCTTTCCCCGCGATCTGTTACCGCATGGTTCATGCCGACCACCGCCGCCGCCGCCGCCCGCGAGATCCTCGTCCGACTGCATGAGGTGATGGCTGCGCGATCCGGCGCTCAGGCAAAGCTGAACGGCGTGGTCAACATCATTGGTGAGGCGCTGGATAGCGAGGTTTGCTCGGTCTATCTGCTGCGCGAGGGCGTGTTGGAGCTGTTCGCGACGCGCGGGCTGGACGAACGGGCGGTGCATGTCACCAAGCTGGCGCTGGGTGAGGGCCTGGTCGGCACCATTGCCAAGAATGTCGAAACGCTGAACCTCGACGAAGCCGCCGCACATCCCGACTTTGCCTATCGCCCGGAAACGGGGGAGGACCGCTTCCACAGCTTTGCCGGCGTGCCGATCATCCGTCGCGAACGCGCGGTTGGCGTGCTGGCGGTGCAGCATGTCGATCCGCGCCGTTATGCCGATGTCGAGATCGAGGCGTTGCAGACGGTGGCGATGGTGCTGTCCGAACTGATCGCCAACGCCGACCTGATCGATGAGGCGGGGCCGGGCGCCGCCCGACCGCAGGCAACCGGACCGGGCCGTATCGATGGCTTCAAGCTGGTCGACGGCATGGCGGCGGGCGCGGCGGTTTTCCACCAGCCGCGCGTCGTGATCGATCATGTCGTGGCAGAGGATGTGGAAGCCGAACGCCACCGGGTTTACGCCGCGTTCGACAAGATGCGCGACCAGATCGAGCGTATGGCAAGCCAAGCCGATTTCGGCGTTGGCGGCGAACATGACGAGGTGCTCGAGACCTACAAGATGTTCGCCTATGACGAGGGGTGGGCGCGGCGCATCAACGAAGCGATCGACAGCGGCCTGACGGCGGAGGCCGCGATCGAGCGTGTGCAGCAGCGTACCCGGATGCGGATGCGCGAGATTTCGGATCCGCTGCTCGCCGACCGGATGCACGATCTGGAGGACCTGTCCAACCGGCTGCTCAGGATCGTCGCGGGACAGCTTGGCACTGCGGCGCAGATGGGGTTGCGGCAGGACACGATCCTGATCGCGCGTAACCTGGGTCCGGCGGAACTGCTCGAATATGATCGCCGCCGGTTGAAGGGCGTGATCCTTGAGGAAGGATCACTGACCGCGCACGTCACCATCGTCGCGCGCGCCATGGGCGTGCCGGTGCTGGGCCGGGTCCGCGACGTCAAGCGCCTGATCGCGGAGGGCGACCGCATCCTCTTGGACGCTGGCGCCGAGACGGTGGTCGTTCGCCCCTCCATCGCGATGGAGGAAGTGTTCGAGGCGAAGATGGCGGTCGGCCAGCGCCGCCGCGCCGCCTTTGCCGCGCAAAAGGGGGAGCCGCCGATTACGCGCGACGGCACGCGCGTCACGCTGATGGTCAATGCGGGCCTGCGCGACGACGTGGCTGCACTGGACCTGACCGGCGCCGACGGCATCGGCCTGTTCCGAACCGAGTTCCAGTTCCTGGTCTCCGCGACCTTGCCCGCGCGCGAACGGCAGCAGCGTCTGTACCGTGACGTGCTGGACGCTGCCGGCGACCGGCCCGTCATTTTCCGCACCGTCGATATCGGCGGGGACAAGGCGTTGCCCTATCTGGACCATGACGAGGACCACCTTGAGGAAAACCCCGCAATGGGGTGGCGCGCGCTGCGGCTGGCGCTGGACCGCGAAGGATTGATGAAGGCGCAGGCGCGCGCGCTGCTTGAGGCGGGGGCAGGGCGGACGCTGAACGTCATGTTCCCAATGGTGTCCGAGCCATGGGAGTTCGATCAGGCCGTCGCCCTGTTCGAAGCACAGCGCCGTTGGCTTGGAGAACGCAGCCGCAAATTGCCCAACGACGTGCGCTATGGCGCGATGCTGGAGGTGCCCGCGCTGGCCGAGGTGCTGGACCTGCTGCTGCCCCGACTGGACTTCCTGTCGATCGGCACCAACGATCTGACCCAGTTCCTGTTCGCCGCCGATCGCGCGCATCCCAAGCTTGCGCTTCGCTATGACTGGCTGTCGGTGTCGATTCTGCGGTTCCTGCGCCGCGTGGTCGTGCCGGTACAGGCGGCGGGTAAGCCGGTTGCGGTGTGCGGCGAAATGGGCGGTCGCCCGTTGGAGGCGATGGCGCTGATCGGGCTGGGCATCGAACGCCTGTCGATCACGCCCGCCGCCGTCGGGCCGGTCAAGGCGATGGTGCGTTCGTTGGATCTGCGACAACTGCGCGCCGATATGGCGGCGATGCTGGATGCGCCGACAGGGCCTATTCGACCCCAGCTGGAAGCCTGGGCTGCGAAGAATGGCGTGGAACTGTCGTGATTTTTTACGTTTTCAGGTGCACCCGCCCCCTCGATTGATCCGCATCAGCATTGTAAAGCACTTCGCGACGGCGATTTCCCAGTCGCAACGGTCGCGCGTCGGAGAAGATGATGGTCGAAGAAGCCTCCGGTCCGGTCACACCCCCGCTCAGCGAGCCCGTGGGCGAACGCCTGCGCCGCGCGCGAGAGGCCGAGGGGCTGTCGCTGGCGGATATCGGACAGCGGACGCGTATTCCGATCCGCCATCTGGAGGCGATCGAAAGCTCGAACTACGGCTCGTTGCCGTCCATCACCTATGCAATGGGATTTGCGCGCGCCTATGCCCGTTCGGTCGGCGCGGACGAGGTGGCGATCGCGCACGACCTGCGCGGCGAACTCGCGACCACCTGGGAGCCAAAGCCGCGTCACGAACCCTATAACCCCGTCGAACCTGCCCGCCTGCCGCCGCGCGGCGTCGCGCTGGCGGGTGTGCTGGTGGCGGTGCTGATCCTGCTGGGTGTTGGCCTGTGGTATGGCACGTCGCTGTTCCGGGGTGAGGATGCGCCCGAAGTGGCATCGGTCGAACCCGCCGCGGCGCTGCCGGCCAATGCCGTAACGCCTCCCGCGCCGACGCCTGCGCCTGCAGGCCGGGTGACGCTGACCGCCACCGATGAAGTGTGGGTGCGCGTCTATAACGGCGCCGACGACACCTTGGTGATGAAGACGATGCAGCCGGGCGAGACGTTCGACGTGCCGCTCGACGCCGATCGGCCGATGATCAATGTGGGTCGCCCGGACAAACTGACCGTCACCATCGACGGACAGGCCGTGGCGCCACTGGGCAGCGGGGAGCGTGCGATCAAGGATGTCGGCATCAGCGCGGCCGCCCTGCGCGCCCGCGCGTCGGCGGGCGCTTAAGGCTGGCGACAGGTGGCGGCCTTCATTAAAGGTCGTCCGTCAATCCGTTACCGGCTGTGCGAGAAATTCATGAATCGTTTGTCCGTCGCTCTCATCCTGTCCGGCGCTGCCATGATCGCGCAGCCCGGCGCCGCCCAGAATGTGGTGGAGGCGCGCGTCGACCGGCTGGAGCGCGAGATGCGCGCCGTTCAGCGCAAGGTATTCCCCGGCGGCGCGGGCCAGATGATCGAGCCGCAGATCACCGCCCCGCAATCGCCGCTGTCGGCGCCCGGCGTCCCCGCGACCAGCGCGGTCGCCGACCTGACCGCTCGCATCAGTTCGCTTGAATCGCAGCTGTCGTCGCTGACCGGGCAGATTGAGCAGAACCAGTTCAAGCTGCGTCAGCTGGAACAGGCGTTCGAAGCCTATAAGCGGTCGACCGACGCCAAGCTGGCTGCGCCATCAGCCGCCGTTCCGGGTGAGGGGGCGGGCGTTGCTGCATCAGGCGACACGCGCGCGGCTCCGCCGCCCCGCATAAATGCGCCCGCCGCCGCCGATCCCGCGCGCGCCGAACAGGTTGCCGCCGTGCCCCGCCCGTCGACCGGCGATGCGGGCGAAGATGCCTATACCTATGGTTATCGCCTGTGGTCGGCCAAGCTGTATCCCGAAGCGGCTGCGGCACTGAAGACCGCGGTCGCCGATCATCCCAATCATCGGCGCGCCAGCTTTGCCCAGAACCTGCTCGGCCGTGCCTATCTCGACGATGGCAAGCCCAGCCTGGCGTCCATCGCCTTTTACGACAATTACAAGAAGATGCCCGATGGGGAGCGCGCGCCCGACAGCCTTTACTATCTGGGTCAGGCGCTGATTCAGCTGAAGAAGCCTGCCGATGCGTGCAAGGTCTATGACGAGCTGACCGACGTTTACGCCGGCAAGATTTCCGCCAGCATGGCCGCCGATAGCGCCAGGGCGCGCACCACTGCCAAGTGCAAGTGACGCGTTGACGCCCGGCGCGGCGCCGGTCGCGCGGTTTCGCGCCGACCTGTCCGCTTTGTTCGCGGTTGATCGCGACCGGTTGCTGGTGGCGGTATCGGGGGGCGGGGACAGTGTAGCGCTGTTGCTGCTGGCTCACGCGGTGCTGGGCGAGCATTGTGTCGCCGCCACCGTCGATCATGGACTTCGCCCCGAAGCGGCGGATGAGGCTGAATTCGTCGCGGCGCTTTGCCGGGCGCGCGGCATCGCCCATCGGACGCTGAGCGGCGCACTACCGCTGCGTGCCGGGGGTGGCACGAATCTATCCAGTCGCGCCCGCGCGCTTCGATATGCGTTGCTGGAGGAGGAACGGGCGCGAGTCGGCGCTGCGGCCATCGCGACGGCGCACCATGCCGATGATCAGGTGGAAACACTGGTGATGCGCCTGAACCGCGGTGCGGGGGCAGGGGGGCTGGCCGGTGTGCGTTCGTGCAACGGCGCGGTTGTGCGGCCCTTGCTCGGCTGGCGGCGTGCAGAACTGGCCGATCTGGTTCGCGCCTGCGGTATTGAGGCGGTGCAGGACCCGACCAACGTCGACGACCGCTTCGACCGCGCGCGGCTTCGCAAGGCGCTTGCCGATGTCGACTGGCTGGATCCCGCCGGGTGGCAACGCAGCGCCGCAGCGCTTGCCGATGCAGAGGATGCGTTGGCGTTTGCAACCGATCGGCTGTGGCACGAACGATGCTCGCTTTCCGAGGCGGCGGTTGTCATCGACCCGACCGGTGTGCCGTTCGAATTGCAGCGGCGGCTCGGGATTCGCGCGCTTGGCCATTTGCAGCTTGGCATCACCCTGCGCGGTGGTGAGGTGGCGCGCCTGATTTCCGCGCTTCAGAACGGTCGCACCGGGATGTTGGGCGACGTGATGGCAACGGTGGAAACCGCCCCGAATGCCCCGCCGCGCTGGCGTTTTGCGTCGGCACCGCCCCGTCGATCACACTGATCGCCGCTGTTCCATTGCCATTAACCCGGCGTCGCCTATGTTGCAGGTCGACGAAAGGTGTTTTCGACCGATGAACGACAACGACAAGCAGCCCGAACCCAACGGCAACGGTAATCCGTGGATGCGCAGCCTGATGATCTGGGTGGGTATTCTGCTGGCGCTCGCGCTGTTCGTGACGATGTTCGACGGGCGTTCGGGCCAGGCGGCAGGCAGCACGATTCCCTATTCGACCTTCCTCGACCGGGTTGAGGAGGGGCAGGTTCGCGAGGTCAACGTCGCGCCCGATTCGATCAGCGGCACGCTGACCAACAGCGAACGGTTCCGCACCGCCACGCCCAACGATCCGCAGCTGATCCAGCGCCTGCGCGAACGCGGGGTCGTGATCAACGCGCGCCCTGAAGAAGGGCCGAATATCTGGATGGTGCTGCTGTATCAGTCGCTGCCGTTCCTGTTGTTCCTGGGCATCGCTTTCTTCGTCCTTCGCCAGATGCAGAAGGGCGGCGGTGGCGGCGGCGCGATGGGCTTTGGCAAGTCGCGCGCCAAGCTGTTGACGCAAAAGGAAGGCAAGGTGACCTTCGACGATGTCGCTGGCATCGACGAAGCGCGTGAAGAACTGGAAGAGGTCGTCGAGTTCCTGAAGGACCCGACGAAGTTCGCGCGGCTGGGCGGCAAGATTCCCAAGGGCGCTTTGCTGGTCGGTTCGCCCGGTACCGGCAAGACGCTGCTGGCCCGTGCCATCGCGGGTGAGGCGGGTGTGCCGTTCTTCACCATTTCCGGTTCGGACTTCGTCGAAATGTTCGTCGGCGTCGGCGCCAGTCGCGTGCGCGACATGTTCGAACAGGCCAAGAAGTCGGCGCCCTGCATCGTCTTCATCGACGAAATCGACGCCGTCGGCCGTCATCGCGGTGCCGGTCTGGGCAATGGCAATGACGAACGCGAGCAGACGCTGAACCAGCTGCTGGTCGAAATGGACGGGTTCGAGGCGAATGAAGGGATCATCATCGTCGCGGCGACCAACCGCCCCGACGTGCTTGACCCCGCGCTGCTTCGTCCGGGCCGCTTCGACCGTCAGGTCGTGGTGCCGCGCCCGGATATCGAAGGGCGGATCAAGATCCTCGAAGTCCATATGAAGAAGGTCCCGCTGGCGCCCGATGTTGATGCGCGGGTGATCGCGCGGGGCACGCCGGGCTTTTCGGGTGCGGACCTTGCCAACCTCGTCAACGAGGCGGCGCTGACGGCGGCGCGCAAGTCCAAGCGGCTGGTCGCGATGCTGGAGTTCGAGGAAGCCAAGGACAAGGTCATGATGGGCGCCGAGCGCCGCAGCATGGTCATGACCGAGGATGAAAAGCGCATGACCGCCTATCATGAGGCCGGCCACGCCATCGTCGCGCTGCACGAACCGGCATCGGACCCGATCCACAAGGCGACGATCATCCCGCGCGGTCGCGCACTGGGTATGGTCATGCGGCTGCCGGAACGTGACAGCTACAGCTATCACCGCGACAAGATGTACGCGAACCTGGCCGTCGCCATGGGCGGTCGCGTGGCCGAAGAGATCATCTTTGGCTATGACAAGGTGTCTTCGGGTGCCAGCGGCGACATTCAGTATGCGACTGGTCTGGCGCGCGACATGATCACCAAATGGGGCATGTCGGAAAAGGTCGGTCCCGTCGAATATGCCCAGCCGGAAGGCGAAAGCTTCCTCGGCTATTCGGCGGCGCAACCGCGTCATATGTCGAATGAAACGGCGCAGATCATCGATGCCGAAATCCGCGCTACCGTCGAGGGGGGGCTGGCCCGCGCTCGTGACGTGCTGACCGAGCATATTGACCAGCTTCACCTGCTGGCCGGTGCGCTGCTGGAATATGAGACGCTGAGCGGCGACGAGATCAAGCGACTGATCGCGGGCGAGGATATCGACCGTCCTGAGCCGGGTGCCGGGCTGAAGCCGGTGGCCGCGGCGGGCACCTCGATCCCCAAGACCCGACGGCCCAAGGGTCCGTTCGGTTCGCCGCAGCCGGCCTGATCCGTTCGTGAAGGTAAAGCATCATCAGCCCCGTCGCATTGCTGCGGCGGGGCTTTTCGTTGTGCTGGCGATGCTCAGCACGCCGGCTTCCGCGCAGGATGAGGATCGCCGGCCGCTCCGCACCCGCTTGGGCCTTGGCCCGCAACTCGTGCCCAGCTTTCCGGGGTCGGAACGGGTCAGCCTGCGGCCCTTTATCGACGTATCACGGGCGCGCGGTACCGATGATTTCGCGTTCGAGGCACCCGATGAAAGCGCGGGCTTTCCCCTGTTGCGCGGCGATCGGTTCTCCGCCGGACCTGCCATCGGCATTGAGGGGAAACGTCGTCGACAGGATGTGGGCGGCGTGCTGTCCGAAGTCGGCTTTACCGTCGAACTGGGCGGGTTCGTCCAATATCAGCTGACCGACGCCATCCGGCTGAGGGCCGAAGGGCGCAAGGGGCTGGGCGGCCATCGTGGCTGGATCGGCATGATCGGTGCCGATTATGTCCTGCGCGACCATGACCGCTGGCTGGTGTCGATCGGCCCGCGCGTCACCCTAGCCGACGATCGATACATGGGCGCCTATTTCGGGGTCACCGCCGACGATGCGGCGCGCTCCGGACTGGGGGCGTATGACGCGGGGGGCGGGGTGCAGGCGGTCGGCGCCACGCTGGGCGTGCTGCGCCAGTTGAGCGAGCAATGGGGCATCAGCGGCTATGCCAAATACGACCGGCTGGCGGGCGATGCCGGCGATTCGCCGGTGGTCGGCAGCTTTGGATCGCGCAACCAGCTGTCGGGGGGACTGGCGCTAAGCTACAGCTTCGATTGACCCGCAGGGGCGGGCGGGCTTAACGCAGCACCATGACCATAAACGTCCTTTTGACCGGTGCCAGCCGCGGCATCGGTGCCGCGATTGCGGAAACCATGGCAGCCGCCCCTGACGTCCGGCTGGCGCGACAGGCGACCCAGGCGTTCCTGGCCGCCGACTTTACCGATCCCGCCGCACCCGCCAACCTGTGGGCGCGCGCGCTGGCAGAGTTGGACGGCCGCGTCGACGTGCTGATCAACAATGCCGGGGTGTTCGAAGCATCCCCGCTCGATGCTCCCCATGCCGAATGGGTCGGGCAATGGGAGCGCACCATGCGCGTGAACCTGACTGCCAGTGCGGAACTGTGCCGGCTGGCCGTTCGCCACTGGCAGGAAGCGGGGCGCGGCGGCCGCATCGTCAACGTCGCCAGCCGCGCCGCCTATCGCGGCGACAGCCCCGCGCACTGGCATTATGCCGCGTCGAAGGCGGGCATGGTCGCGATGACAAAGTCGATCGCGCGCGGCTATGCCAATCAGGACATTCTGGCCTTTGCCATCTGCCCCGGCTTTACGATGACGGGCATGGCCGAGGATTATCTGGAGAGCCGTGGCGGCGACAAGCTGCTTGCCGATATCCCGCTGGGCCGCGTCGCGATGCCGGATGAGATTGCGACCGTCGCACGTTTCTGTGCGCTGGAGGCGCCCGGATCGATGACCGGCGCGGTGCTGGACGTCAACGGGGCGAGCTTTGTGCGATGAGCGATAGCTGGAAGATCACGCTGCCCTGCACCCGTGCAGAGGCCGAGGCCATCGATCCCGAGGGCGCTGCATTTGCGACGATGGCCGCGCCGCCCGTGCTGATGACGCGCGAACTGACCGAGGACGATGTCGAGGACTGGGTGCTGGAGGCCTATTTCCAGGACAAGCCCGGCAAGCGCGAGATCGACATCCTGAAGTCGCTGGCTCCCAGCGCCGGTAACGTAGCGGTCAAGCCTGAGCATATCGCCGAACAGGATTGGGTGACGCTGAGCCAGGCGGGCCTGGACCCGGTGACGACGGCGCGCTTCTATGTCCACACCAGCGCCAATCGCGGCGATGTGCCCGATGGCGCGCGCGCCTTTCACATCGAAGCCGGGCTGGCGTTCGGCACCGGGCATCATGAGACGACCACGGGTTGCCTGATGACGCTGGAGCAGATGCGCGCATCGGGTGCGGTTGTCCGCAACCTGATCGACGTGGGTACCGGCACCGGCCTGCTGGCTTTTGCCGCGATGCATTTGTGGCCGCGCGCGCGGGCAACCGCTTCGGACATCGACCCGATCTCGATCGACGTCACGCGCGAAAATGCGGCGGTTAACGGTGTTGCGCTGGGTGAGGGGCCGAACCGGCTGGCGCTGGCGGTTGCGCCGGGCATGGCACACCGGCTGATCGAGCGGCGCGCGCCCTATGATCTGGTGTTGGCCAACATCATCGCCGCGCCACTGATCGAGCTGGCGCCGGTGATCGGTGCGGCAACGGCGCCGGGCGGAACGGTCATTCTGGCAGGGTTGCTTGACCGTCAGGCCGATGCCGTGGCCCGCGCCTATCGCAACGCGGGCTTCCGTCTGGCCGGGCGCGTTCAGCTAGGCGACTGGCCGACGCTCCGCATGGTCCGCCGCGCCATCCGTTGAGACGCGATTCCGGCCGCTGTCCTTTGCGTGATAAAGGAGGCGGTCGGTCCGCACGAGGAAATCTGAACTGTCCTCAGCCGGTCGCAGGGTCGCGACGCCGATGCTGATCGTCACAGGGCGTTCGGCAATCGGCGTCCCCGCGACCGCTGCGCGCAGCCGTTCGGCGGCCATGTGGGCGGCATCCCCGCAGGTCGCGGGCATCGTCCAGCCGAATTCCTCTCCCCCAAGGCGGCCTGCAAAGTCGGTTTCGCGAATTGTTTCCTTCACCCGCGCACCAAGCGCGCGGAGCACGGCGTCACCGACCGGATGGCCCCATTGATCATTGATCCGCTTGAAATGATCGACGTCGAACAAGGCCAGCGAGAGGGGGGTGCCATAGCGGTGACTGCGCGCAATCTCGGTATTCAGACGCGACAGAAAGTGGCGCCTTGTATCCACAGCGGTCAGTTCGTCGCGGGTCGCCAGTTCGAACCAGGCATGTGATGCCCGGCCCAGCTGTGCCATGCTGCGCGCGCGGGCGGAGAGTTCGATGGGGTCGACGGGCTTGCGCAGGAAATCGTTCGCGCCTGCCTCAAGCATCCGCACCATCATTTCGGGGCCGGCTGAGCCGGTAACGATGATCACCGGGATCATCGCGCCCTGATCGAAGGCCCGCAGCCGCTGGACAAAAGTTTCGCCGTCCATGCCCGGCATTGCATAGTCCAGCAGGACCAGGTCGGGCCGTTCACGCTGGCACCATGCCAGTGCCTCGAACGGGTCGGTGAAGCCAACGGGATCCAGCCCGTTACCCTCCACCAGCGCACACATCAGCGCGAGGTTGACCGATACGTCATCGACGATCAGCACCCGCGACGGCGCGTTCATGCCGCCTCGCGCGCGATTCGGCGCTGTTCGATAGCCGCGGTCGTGTCGGCGGCGGCGTTCAGCAATTCCTGGCCCAGCGCTTCGACCGGGTCGGTGGTGCCGCAGGCGGTTTCGATGCGGTTGGCGACATCGGCGATCCGGTCGGCGCCGATGTTCAGCGCGGCGCCCTTCAGCGCATGCGCCTCTGCTCCGGCGGCGGCGCGGTCGCCCTCCGCGATCAGCCTGGCGATAAGGGGCGGGCGTTTGCTCACCTCGTCCGACAGCATCTGAAGGAAGCGTTCGACGAGCGCACCGCCAACCGTCGATTCCAGCGAGGCGAGCTTGTCATCGTTGAGCAGAACCAGCGCCGCCGGCGCGGCGGGCGCGGGTTGCGTCACCGGCGCTTCGGCGGGAAGAGGTGCCCCGGCAATGGTCCGCAGCTTTTCAGACAGAGCGGCGCTGTCGACCGGCTTGGTCATCAAAGCGGTCAGCCCGGCATTTTCATACAAGCCCCGCCGTTCGGGTGCGGCGTCTGCGGTCAACGCAATGATCGGTGCGTCGGCGTTGGGACCGTCACCTTCACGGATTGCCCGTGTGGCCGCAAGTCCGTCCATTTCGGGCATCTGCATATCCATGAGTATAACATCAAATCGAGACTTTGCAGCAGCTTCTACCGCAAGTCGCCCATTTTCGACACAGATGATCTCATGCCCGTCTCGGCGAACCAACGCGGTGATCAGCGCCCGGTTGATCGCGTTGTCCTCAGCCATCAGGATCGAAAGCGACCGGGCCGCGACAGCGGCGATCCGGCGAACCGGCGGTGCGGCCGCACCGGGCGCGTCCAGCGCAACCTCGAATGAAAAGACCGAACCCTTGCCCGGCACGCTTTCGACGGAAATCCGTCCCTTCATCGCTTCGACCAGACGGCGGCAGATGGCAAGGCCAAGCCCCGTCCCGCCGAAGCGCCGGGTGGTGGAGGCGTCC
Source organism: Sphingomonas sp. IW22 (assembly GCF_041321155.1). GTDB lineage: Bacteria > Pseudomonadota > Alphaproteobacteria > Sphingomonadales > Sphingomonadaceae > Sphingomonas. The sequence goes on from NZ_JBGGWB010000009.1 coordinate 13,583, forward strand.
GCCTGAACAAAAGGTTCGAACAGCCGGGTCTGCGCCTCGGCTTCGATGCCGACCCCGGTATCGGCGACCCGCCAGCGCATGATGCGCTTATCGTCTTCGTGCTTCAGCTCCAGCGTGACATCGACGCCCCCGGCGCTGGTAAACTTGATCGCATTGCTGACCAGATTGGCGACGATCTGGCGCAAGCGAACCGGGTCCCCGCTGACGCGCAGGTCGCGGCCCACCGGTACCGACAGGTTGAGGTTCAGTCCCTTGCTGGATGCTGTATGGTGGAACAGGTCCAGCGTGGTGCGCGCCAGTTCGCCCACATCGAAATCGATCCGCTCAAGCGTAAGCGCGCCATTCTCGATCTTTGAGAAGTCGAGCACATCGTCCAGCAGAGCCATCAGCAACGTGGCGGACTGTTCAAGGTTTTCGAGGTAACGAGCCTGTTCCTTTGGATCCGGATCGGCGCGCAGCAGCTCGATCATGCCCAGCACGCCGGTCATGGGCGTGCGGATCTCGTGGCTCATGGTTGCCAGAAACGCGCTTTTGGTCTCGGCCAACTCCCGCGCTTCGTCACGTGCGGCGATCAACACTGCCTCGGCGGCGGCCTCATCGGTGACGTCGCGGACCACACCGACGATCCCCAGAATGGTGCCGTCAGGTGCCGCTTCCGACTGGCCGGACGATTCGACCTGTCGCATCTCACCGTCGGGGCGGATGATACGCGCGCGGAACGACCAGGGGGAGCCATCGTGCAGCGCGCCCTCGACCACCTCGACCACATGGGCGCGGTCGTCCGGGTGATATATTTCGAGGGCATTGTCCATTGCTGGCGTGTCGCCCAGCGCGCGACCATGAATGCGGTGAACCTGATCCGACCAGAATAGCGAACGGTTCTGGGAATCGACGCGCCAGTGGCCGATGCCGCCCATGCGTTCAGCCATGCTGAGCAGACGCAGGCTTTCCTGCATCTTGGCGACGGCGCGTGCCGATTCGAGTTCGGCCATGCGGCGGCGGGTAACGTCGCGAACGCTGGCGATGATCTCCATCGGCTCGCCATTCTCGTCGCGGACCAGCCGGTAGATCGCTTCCAGCCAAACATAGCTGCCGTCGCGCTTGCGCTGGCGATAGGTAGCGCTGGTGCTTTCGGCGCCATCAAGCAGCGCCGCCCAAGCCGCGGAAACCAGCTCACGATCATCGGGGTTAATGTCGTCCGCCAATCGCCCGCCGACCAGCTCGGCGGGTTCATAGTCCAGGATGATGCGCGCGGCCGGGGAAACATATTGCCGGACGCCGTCGATGCTCAGGCGGACGATCATGTCGTTCGAATGGTCGGCCAGCAGCCGATATTGCTGCTTTCGGTGCCGCAGTCGTATCACCAGTCTTTCCCGTTCGACCAACGATGCCGCGATTGGCAGGGCCGACACGACCGCGATGGCCAGAAACAGCTGAAGAAACAAAAGGCGTTCGCCCATCCCGGCAAACTGGCCGGAAATCGGTCCATGCCCCGTCATCGTGTACCAGGACGCGATGGCGGCGACGATCAGGATCGAACCCGTCGCGCCCATGAAACGCAGCCGAAACGCCGCGACCGTCAACAGGGGCAGGATCACGAACAGAACCGGGTAACGGGCCTGGCTGAAGATCGCAGTGGTCAACACAGCCACCGCCAGCAGCGTAACGGCCAGCTCCGCGCGGCGACCCTGACGCAACAGATGCAGGCAATCAGGATTGCAGGCGACCAAGATGATCGGGCCTAGTACCAGCATCCCCAGCGCATCGGCCGCGAACCAGTGCAAGGCGACATACGGCCCGTTCCGGCCAAGATCGAGCGCAAGATAGCTCGCCCCGACCATCGCGCCGGCGATCGGGGCGGTAACGCCGGCCAGCATCATGAATTTCGCCAGATAGCGCGGCGAAAAAACGGTTTCGTCCCGGTCGGCGAACCGTTCCACCAGGAAAATCGCAACCGCGATCTCGATGACGTTCGCGGCGGCCAGTGCGAGCGTCAGGGCAAGCGGGCTGCCGATTGCGGCGTTGGCGGCGATCAGGCCTCCCCCGGTCGCGGCCAGCATCGGGATGCGCGGCAGGGTCGGAAACCGCAGCATGATGGCTGTCGCGACGGCATTTGCGATCCACAAGGGAGCATAGCCTGCTTCGCCCTGTGCAAGCGAAATGCCGAACAGTGCCAGCGCCATGACGAGCAAAGCCGTTCCCGCAACGGCACGCCAGCGGTGGTCGGTCGGGGAGGAAACCGGGGTCACAGCGGATCAGAATGCAGGCGGTTCAGGGGAAGCTGGCCGCCGCGCGAAGGCGGCGGATGTCAGTGGCATCTTTGCGTCCTCCCGCTGGCGGGTATTGTCGGAGAGGGCGGGGTGCACCCCCTCCGACGGGGCTTTCGGACCGCCTGGCGATGCGGTCCTCGCCGGCACGCAGGGAGACGTATCCGACTGTCTTCATGGGTAAGAAAAGCGGGGTGAACCAGCAATCACCCCATGGGGTTACGGGTGAACGTCGTGAAGCATCAGGATCGCCTGCGTGCGATTCACCACGTCCAGCTTCCGCAGGATCGCCTTCACGTGCTGTTTTATGGTGATCTCTGACAGGCCGAGTTCATACGCGATCTGCTTGTTCAGATCGCCGTTCCGCATGGCGCGCAGCACGCGCGCCTCTGCCGGCGTCAATGTGGACAATCGCTTCTCTGTCCCGTCCGGCGCGGCGGGTTCCAGTCCGGGCGTGAAGTGGGTGCCGCCGTCCGCGACCGTGCGGATGGCGCTGACCAGCGTGTCGATGGGCGCGGCCTTCGATACGAAGCCGGCCGCGCCATTGGCGGCGGCGCGCGCTTCGGCATCGGGGCGGTCGGTGCCGCTGACGATCAGGATCGGTGTCGATGGCCGGTCGCGCGCAACGTCGATCAGGCTCGCTATGCCGCGACTATCCGGCAGGCCAAGGTCGAGGATCACCAGATCGACCGACCGCGTTTCCGACAATACTTCGCCAAGACTTCCCGCCTGGATTACATCCGCATCCGGCGCGACGAGCGACAGCGCAACGCGCGCAGCCTCCCGACACATCGGGTGGTCATCGGCAATAATCGCACACAACCCCATAAAACGCCTCCCCAGAGACGTTTCTAACCAATTGAATGCCCGTCGTCAGGGAAAAAATCAGCCGATCTTGCCGAACATCGCCTCATATCGATCGCGTTCGCCAGCCGTCAGCAGGCGGGCCTGTTCGTGCCAGCGGTCGCGCGACATCCGCCCGCTGAACGGCCCGAGTTCGCGGTCGAGCGCGGCGGCCTGTTCGTCCGACAGCGCGGCCAGCGCGGCGATGTCGGTAATCCCCTGTTCGGCCAACATGGTTGCCGCCTTTGGCCCCAGACCCTTCAGCAGCGTCAGTTCCCCACCGGCGGGCGTGGACGCGGCGGCAGGTTCGGGCGTGGACGCCTGAGCAGGAACCGGCGGCGGGGGCGCGTCGGGGGCCGTCGCGGTGAACGGTGCCGGGGTTGCCAGCGGCGCAGCGGGCGGGGTCGGATCGGGCGCGGGTTGCACCACTGGCATGGGCGCTTCGTCGCGAACGGCTACTTCGTCGCGAACGGGCGCTGCATCAGGCAGCGCGCCGCCGCCGACCTCCACGGTGTTGCCGCGCGCCTGAATATCGTCCTGAGCGGCCTTGCTCTGCTTCCAGCGCCGCTGACCCCACCAGATCATCAGGATCGTCAGCACGACCGCGATCGCGATCATCACCAGATGCGTGATCGTGATCGGCATCATCATGTCCGCCGCACCCGCAGGTGAGGTGGACGTGATCGTGTCGGAAGGCGCGGGGTTCGAGCTGGCCATGGCGATCCCTTGATATGTCGCTGATCAGATAGCTGGATTACCGGACGAATCAGGCGCGTTCGCGTTCCACTTCACGCCAACCGATGTCGCGGCGACAAAAGCCGGTGGGAAATTCGACCCGGTCGAGCGCGGCATAGGCGGCGGATTGTGCCTGGGTCACGCTGTCGCCGGTCGCCGTCACGGCCAGCACGCGCCCGCCGCTGGAGACCAGCCGGTCGCCGTCCATGCGCGTGCCCGCCTGAAACACGGTCGCGCCGGTCGCTTCGGCCCGGTCGATCCCGTCGATCGCGCCGCCGGTTTCGGGCGTGCCGGGATAGCCGCGCGCCGCCATCACGACGGTCAGCGCGGTCTTGTCTGAAAAGGCAGGCGCCGCTGCATCCGCCAACTGTCCCCGCGCCACGGCGAGCAGCGTGTCCAGCAAATCGCTGTCCAGCCGCGCCATCAGCACCTGACATTCCGGGTCGCCAAAGCGGCAATTATATTCGATCAGCTTCGGCCCCGTATTGGTCAGCATCAGCCCGGCATACAGCACCCCCGAATAGGGCGTGCCCTCTGCCGCCAGTGCCGCGACGGTCGGGCGGATGATCTCGTCGATGGCGCGCTGCTCAAGCGCGGCGGTCAGGACCGGGGCGGGGGAATAGGCGCCCATGCCGCCGGTATTGGGACCGGTATCGCCGTCGCCCACGCGCTTGTGATCCTGTGCCGATCCGAATGCCATGATCGCATCGCCGTCGGTCAGCACGAACAGGCTGGCTTCTTCCCCGCTCAGAAACTCCTCGATCACCGCTTCGCCGCCGGGTTCGGCGAACAGGGCGGTCAGCGCCGCTTCCGCCTCATCCGGGGTCATGGCGATGGTCACGCCCTTGCCCGCAGCCAGCCCGTCGGCCTTGATGACGACCGGCAAGCCGAACGGGGTGAGCGCCGCGCGGGCCGCCTCGATATTGTCGACACGGGCGTAACCGGCGGTGGGGATATCGGCGCGGGCGCACAAATCCTTGGTAAAGCCCTTGGACCCCTCAAGCTGTGCGGCTGCCTTTGACGGGCCGAATACGGCAATTCCGGCAGCGCGCAGATCGTCGGCCAGCCCTGCAACCAGCGGCGCTTCGGGGCCGACCACGACCAGCTCGACCGCGCGCGCGCGACAGAAATCGACGACGGCGCCGTGGTCCTCGACCTTTAGCGGCACCAGTTCGGCGTGATTGGCGATGCCGGGATTGCCCGGCGCGGCAAACAGCGTATCCAGTCGCGGCGATTGCGCCAGCTTCCATGCGAGCGCATGTTCACGCCCCCCCGACCCGATCAGCAGGACGTTCATGCCCGATCCCTTTTCCATGCCCGATGACGATAAGCCCGGCCTGTTAGCCGAGGGGCGCCCCGGCGACAACGCCGCACCGATGAGTGTCGGCGAACTGTCCGGCCGCCTTAAGCGGCTGGTCGAGGGGGAGTTCGCGCATGTACGCCTGCGCGGTGAGATTTCGGGCTATAAGCGCGCGTCATCCGGCCATGTCTATCTGTGCCTGAAGGACGAAAGTGCCGTCATCGACGCGGTGATGTGGCGCGGATCGGCGGGTAGCCTGGCCTTTGCCCCCGCAGACGGGATTGAGGTGGTCGCGACGGGGCGGCTGACCACCTATCCGGGCCGGTCGAAATACCAGATCGTTATCGAGCGCATGGAACTGGCCGGCGAAGGCGCGCTGATGGCGCTGCTGGAGCGTAACAAGGCGCGGTTCGAGGCGGAGGGGTTGTTCGCCAAATCACGCGCGCGTGCCCCGCTGCCGTTCATGCCGCGCGTGATCGGCGTGGTCACGTCGCCCACCGGCGCGGTCATTCGCGACATCCTGCACCGGCTGGGCGAACGCTGCCCCAGCCATGTCATCGTCTGGCCGGTCAAGGTGCAGGGCGACGGCGCGGCGAACGAGGTCGCCGCCGCCGTGCGCGGGTTCGACGCGATGGCGCCGGGGGGGGCGGTCCCGCGCCCTGACCTGGTCATCGTCGCGCGCGGGGGTGGCTCGATCGAGGATCTGTGGGCATTCAACGAGGAGGCTGTGGTGCGCGCGGTTGCCGCCTGTTCGATCCCGATCATCTCCGCCGTCGGGCATGAGACGGACACGACCCTGTGCGATTACGCCGCCGATCTGCGCGCGCCCACGCCCACCGCTGCCGCCGAGTTCGCGGTGCCGGTCCGCGCCGATCTGGCTGAACAGGTCACGATGCTGGGCCTTCGCACCGAACGCTGCGTGCGGCGCTATCATGAGCGCGCCGGGGAGCGGCTGGCGGCGCTGGCCCGCGTGATGCCACGTCGCGACGCGTTGCTGGGGCCGCAGCGCCAGCGCGCCGACGACGCCGGGGCGCGGCTGGTGCGCGCGCTGGAGCGGCGGCTGACGGTGGCGCGCGGGCAACTCGACCGGTCGGGCGCGGTGCTGCGTCCCGCCTTGCTCGACCGCCGGATCGAGCGGGCAGGGGCGGCGCTGTCGTCGGCGGCGCGCGCGCTGGTCGCCAACGATCCCGAAAAGCCGCTGGAGCGCGGCTATGCCTATGTCGAGGCGCGGGTCAGCGGCCGGGTGATCGCCGATGCCCCGGCTGCCCGCGCTGCCGGGGCGCTGCGCCTGCACTTCAAGGACGGCACGGTGGACGCGCGGGTTGAGCGCGGCGGCGGTCGCGCCTACACTGGCGATGCACCCGAACAGCCCAACCTTCTTTGATGAACCCCGTTTCGGGGGGAGAGCCGATTGCCCATGTTGATGTCGAATGCCAACCGCGCCGCCCGCCTGCACTACATGGCTAATGGCTTTCGGCTGCTGTCGCCGGGCGATCATGTGGTCTGCGCGGTTTCGGCTGAGCGGATCCCGCTGGACACGCTGAAATATTGGAGCGTGGCGCGGCAGGAAGCCTATGCCACCGCAGAGATTGCGACACAGGCCCTGACGCAGGCGTGATTGCGCGCGCACTGACGCTGGTGTTGCTGGGGGGCTGCGTGGCGGTGCCCCCCGCGATCGAGCGTGGATCGACCGCCGCCGCGCCGTTGGCCCCGCGACCCGCGCCTGCGCCGGTGCCAAGACCCGCGCCGCCGCCGGTCGAGCGCGAAGCGATGCGCTTCGCCTTTTCCGGGCCGATGATTCAGGGCGGCGTGGTCAGCGGCACCGCGCCGGCGGGCACCGTGACGCTGACGCTGGATGGCAAGCCGGTGCCGGTGGCGTCCGATGGCCGTTTCCTTATCGGCTTCGATCGCGACGCGGGGCCTAGCGCGCAACTGGTGGCGACGCGTGATGATGGCGAGACGCTGGAACAGCGCCTGACCGTTGCGCCGCGCGCCTGGCGGATCGAGCGGCTGCCAACGCTGGCGCGCGTCTCGCAGCCCAGTGCCGAGTTCCGCCGCCGCCGCGCGCCCGAACTGGCCCGCATTGTCGCGGCGCGGGCCGAGGATACCGGCGCCGATGGCTGGCGCCAGACGTTCGAATGGCCGACGACCGGGCGCATTTCCGGCCTATTCGGGTCGCAGCGCATCTATCGCGGCGAACCCGGCGCCTATCACTCCGGCGTGGATGTCGCGCGCCCGACTGGCACCCCGGTCAAGGCACCCGCCGACGGCGTGGTGATCCTTGCCGCCGACAGCCCCTTCACGCTGGAGGGCAATCTGCTGATGCTCGACCACGGCATGGGCCTGAACAGCGCGTTCCTGCACCTGTCGCGCATCGACGTTGCCGATGGCCAGCGCGTCCGCCGGGGCCAGACCATCGGCGCGGTCGGCGCCACCGGCCGCGCAACGGGGCCGCACCTGCACTGGGGCATGAAATGGCGCGATGCCCGCATCGACCCGCTGCTCATCGCGGGACCAATGCCGAAGGGTTAGGTTGTGATGCCGAGGACCTAACGGCGCCTGGCGCCCCGCAAGCCGATGTTCATGCGGGCTCGTCGCCTTCCAATAGCGGACGTTCGTTCGCTCCTCTTCGGCCGGAATTGGGACGATAGCAGAATGTCCGCGTCTGGCGGAGCGAGGCTCTCAAGCGACCTGAAACCAGCGGCAAAAAGTGAGTATTGTTAGGCGTAGGAAAAGAACGATTTAAGGCTGACGGGTATTTCGACCCATTCTCTACCCAACTCAGTGTAATCTAAAGCAATGGAAACCTCGAGCTTCTGCAATAGTTTACTGCTGGCGCTCGGCCGCTCGGGCCAGCGGATGATGCAGAGGAAATCACGAAATGATGATCAATGCGAAATGCTATCTCGCGTTGGCTTTGGCGGTTCCCGGCTTAGCGGTCGCCCAAATGACACCCAGCGCTTCCGCACCCGCGACATCGGCTAACACCTTTGTCGAAAAGGCCGGCGCCAGCGATCTGTACGAAAAGCAATCCAGTCAGCTTGTCCTTGAATCGACGAAAGACGCAAAGATCAGGCAGTTTGCGAACATGATGCTGAAGGATCACACGAAGAGCACGGCCGACGTAAAGGCTGCGGCGGCTAGTGATCGTGTGACGCTGCCGGCACCCAAGCTCGAGCCTGCCCAGGCCAAGATGGTTGCAGACCTTCGGACCGCATCCGGCGCGGCTCGTGATCGCATGTATGTTCAACAGCAAAGGACCGCGCATCAGCAGGCTTTGGCCCTGCATTCCGGCTTTGCGCGCAGCGGCGACAAACCCGCGTTGAAGCGCGCTGCCGCCACGATCGCGCCGGTCGTCCAGCATCACATGGAAATGCTGCAATCGATGTGAAAAAGAGGTTCCGGGAACAGGGTGGCAGTCGCCCTGTTCCCGGGATCATGTCCAAACTGTCGAGATCAAGTCGAACGTGAGGCTGTGCTGGATCAGGCCACGAGCTTGGATGCTAGACTGATCGTCGACCTCGTCCGCTTTCCACTCATCACGGCTGTCGGTTTACAACGCTACGGCCTCAGCCGGCCGCACCCCGTCGTGCTTCCACCAGCGCAATCGCCTTTTGCACTGCCGCTTCGATCGACAGGAAGCTGGTGTCGAGCAACGCCGCGTCGGCGGCCTGACGCAGGGGGGCTTCGCTGCGGCGGCTGTCACGGTCATCGCGGGCGCGGATGTCCGCCAATACCCGGTCGAAGGTCGTCTCGACGCCGTGCCGCTGCAGTTCGTCATAGCGGCGGCGGGCGCGGATCATCGGCGTCGCCTTCACGAACAATTTGACCTCGGCATCGGGTGTGATGACCGTGCCGATGTCGCGTCCGTCCAGCACCGCGCCGCCCGGCTGCTGGGCAAAACGCTTCTGCCGCTGGAGCAGGGCCGCGCGCACCAGCGGATGGGCGGATACGACCGATGCGGTCCTGCCGACATGATCGGTGCGAAGCTCCGCTGATTCGAGCAGTGATTCGTCGAAATCACACATCGCCACGACATCGGCTTCGCGTGTGGGGTCCAGTTCCTCCGCCAGTACGCGCGCTGCGACCGCACGGTACAGCAGGCCCGTGTCCAGATGCGGCAGCCCGTAGTGGCGCGCCAGCGCACGTGCGATGGTGCCCTTGCCCGATGCGGCGGGACCGTCGACCGCGATGATCACGCGTCGATCCAGTCGGGTGCGGCACCCAGCCGGGCGGCCGTGGTGACGAAATCGGGATAGCTGGTGGCGATGGGTGCGGCATCGTCGATTACGACCGGGCGCTTCGAATGCATGCCCGCCACCGCCATGCTCATGGCGATGCGGTGATCGAGCAGCGATGCGACGCGCCCATCGCCGGTGCCTGCCAGCGGCTCCCCATCGCGTCCGTCGATCGACAGGCCGTCCTCATGCTCCTCGACCGAAACGCCCGCCAGCGTCAGCGCGGCGGCCATGGCGGCGATGCGATCGGATTCCTTGACGCGCAGCTCATGCGCCCCGCGCGCGACCGTGCGGCCACGGGCGAACGCAGCGGCGACGAACAGCACTGGATATTCGTCGATCATGCTAGGGGCCAGATCGGCGGGCACCTCGATCGCCGACAGCGGCGCATGGCGCACGCGCAGGTCCGCCACGGTTTCCCCGCCCACATCGCGCTCGTCCAGCGCCTCGATCGACGCGCCCATCATGCGAAGCGCGGTCATCAGGCCGGTGCGCGTCGGGTTCATCAACACGTTGCGGATCAGCACGTCGGATCCCGGCACGATCGACGCCGCAACCATCCAGAACCCGGCGGAGGAGGGGTCGCCCGGCACGTCGATATCCTGTGGCCGGAGTTCCGCCTCACCGCGGATCGAGATGACCTCGCCCTCCACCGTCAGTTCGGCGCCAAAGCCGCGCAGCATCCGCTCGCTATGGTCGCGGGTGGGAACGGGTTCGATGACGCGGGTGATGCCGGGCGTGTTCAGCCCCGCCAGCAGTACTGCCGACTTCACCTGTGCCGACGCGACGGGCAGCCGGTACTCGATCGGCACGGCCGGGCACAGGCCCTGCATCGTCAGCGGCAGGCGGTCGCCGGGGCTGGCGGTAAAGCTCGCCCCCATGCGCGACAGCGGTTCGGTAACGCGGCCCATGGGACGGCGCGACAGGCTGGCATCGCCGGTGAAGGTGGCGGTGATCGCATGGCTGGCGACCAGTCCCATCAGCAACCGGGTCGAGGTGCCCGAATTGCCCATTTCCAGCGCGGTGCCGGGTTGCAGCAGCCCGCCGACGCCCACGCCGGCAACGCGCCACTCGCCGTCCGCACGGCGTTCGATCTGTGCCCCCATCGCCCGCATCGCGGCGGCGGTGGCCAGCACGTCTTCGCCCTCCAGCAGACCGCGGATACGGCTTTCGCCGACGGCAAGCCCTGCGAACATCAAAGATCGGTGGCTGATCGATTTATCGCCGGGCACGGTCACTTCGCCGGTCAGTGGTCCGGCGGCGGCGATCGACAGCGGGCGGGGCGTTGCGTTGGCGTGCATGGGCGCGGGCTTTTGACAGGGGGCTTGCACTATGGCAAGGCGCCCGCCAATTCGTTGGCCCTGATAAGGCCCGAAATCCTCATCCCATCCGAAAGGCGACACGCGGCATGGTCAAGCCGGAATGGGGCACGAAGCGCTCGTGCCCGAAATGCGGAACCCGCTTCTACGACCTTCAGAAGGACGAACCCGTCACCTGCATCAACTGCGGTTATGCATGGGAGCCGGAACCGATCCTCAAGTCCAAGCAGCCGTTGCCGTTCGAAGCGGCAAAGGCGGAGCCGACGAAGGACAAGGAAGCCGATTCGGATCTGGGTGACGATCTGGACATCGACACCGAGGACGATGACACCCCCGCCGACGACGATGTCGATCTGGGCGGCGACGACGATCTGGGCGTCAAGACCGCCGACGAGGACGACGAGAATTGATGCGGTCGCGGCCCGGCGACGTTGCCGGGCCGCACCCTTTTACGGGTAGCGGCCTTTTTTTGAAAAGGTCGCTTGCCAAAGTCAAAAGGCCCCTTTAAGGGCCGCCTTCCCGGAACGATGGGGCCGTAGCTCAGCTGGGAGAGCGTCGCAATGGCATTGCGAAGGTCAGGGGTTCGATCCCCCTCGGCTCCACCATTCCACCCGAGATTGGCCAAATAGCGTCAAATCTCTGATGGGACCGCATTTTTCCAGCTCGCTGTGACGCAAAGGTGTTACACAACGGGCGTGGAAGAGTTGCCGAAACCTCAAGGTCTGATGAAGCGCAGTGGCAGTAGCTACTGGCATTTCCGCCAGAGGCGGCCCTCGCACATGATGCGTCCCGGCCTCCGGACCCATGAGATTGTGTCGCTTGGGACTGCGGACTATCGGTTGGCGCTGGCGAAGCTACCAGAGGCACGCGAGATCATCGCTGCTCGGTTCCGCGACGCGATTATTCCGGCTTCAAGCGGGATTGTTTCCTCGACGCACAGGCGCAAACGTCCGGACGCTCCACACCTTCCTTTGCTCACGATTGATGACGCAGGGCGCATCGCGCGAGCATATTTCCAGCGCGAGCTGGTTGAGCTCGATATAGCTCCACTGTTTGCCCAATCGTTCGACCAACATGAGGCTGCTCGCCTCCGGGAAGAGCTGGCGCATCGCATTGGTGAGTTAGCCTTTCTGCCTGCCGATGGAGATGTGGAGCATCCGGCTCTAGCTGTGGAGATTGCGCTTCTGACGGAGGAAGGCCGTCGTTCTCCCTATGACAGTCGCGCCAGCCTTCTGCTTAGGGAGTATCTGCGTCGAGCCATGCTCCAGATCGGCAAGATTGAGCAGGCGCGCTTCGACGGAGTTTTTTCCGATCAAATCGACGATGTGCTGTTCCAGTTAACGTATACAACGACAGCCATCGGTAGCCCCTCAGTCGCTTTGGGTAGTGATACCGGCGTGACTGTGGGGGAGGCGGGGGAACAGTTCCTTGCCGAGCTTCTCCAGCGGTCTCGTGCAGAAAAGACCCAAGATCGATACCGGCGAGAGGTCGCGCATATTGTGGCCTTCTTTGATCCTCAGACTGCCATGAGATCAGTCCGGCGACAGCAATGCGTCGATCTTCGGGACACGTTCGCCTTGTTGCCGCCGAACTTCGGCAAATCCCTCGTCGAGGGTTCGACTATTCGCGAACTTGCGGCGGGGCGCGAGGCTTCCGATCCAGTCCTCCAGTGGGAGACGCACGAGAAATATCTTGCGATGCTACGGCGGTTCGTCGCTTGGGCGGCCAAGCAGGATTACATCGAAAAGGACTACGCGGACGACTTGAAGCCCTTGGCAGCGAAGCCTGATGGCTCGATGGCTAAGCTCCCGTTCGAGACCAGTGAGCTGCGTCGCATTTTGACGCGACCGATCTACACCGGCTGCCGTGATGACCAGAACGGCTTTGCCCGTCCGGGGCCGAACATCGTGCGTCGAAGCCGGTATTGGGCGCCGCTCATCTCACTGTTTGGTGGCTTGCGGGCGGGAGAGATATTGCAGCTCACGCCGGGGCATTTCCGGGTGTCAGAAGCCGGAACTCACTTCATGGTGCTGACGCCCGACATGAAGCTAAAGAATGAGAACGCACAGCGGGAGGTGCCTGTGCATCCGGTGCTTCAGCAGATTGGTTTTCTGTCGTGGATCGAGAGGCGGCGCGTTGACCCTTCCGCATTGCTGTTCCCGGAAGTGCCTCGGGACAAGTACGACGCGGAGAGCCCTGTATTCTCGAAGCGGTTCAAAAGCGATTTGAAGCACTTCGAGCTTGGGGACCGTCGCTCCAAACTGACATTTCATTCGTTGCGCCATACCTTCAAGGCTGCGCTTGACGAGGCTGATGTAACCGAGCAGCACAAGGACGAGCTTTGTGGCTGGGCGCGTTCGAAGAAAATCGGTCGTCGCTACGGGACAGGACTGAGTGCGGACGTGCTGCGGCCATACCTCGAACGAGTTGCCTATTCGGTCGAGCTCGGACACCTCTTCGGCCACTCGCGGTTAGCGGATTGATAAGCTGGCGCTGTGCAACGCGTTGCAGCGTTGAGATGGCGCTGACCTTCAGCCGGCCTTGATCTATGCGACGGGCGTCTGATGCGGCATCAGCGGGCGGCTGGCACCGGCCTCACGCCGCTCGCTCTGTGGCGCGACGATCCGGCGATTTGCTTAATCGCAATACAACATCAGCACTCGCGTTAGCGAAAAATCCGCCTGTCGGCTTTCAGTTGAAACGCGGCTGTGTTTTATACCGCGCAGGAGGGCTACGATCTCTCGGGGGGAATGAATGTTTGATCCGACGATCCATGCCCGGACAATAGCCCGTCATTTTCAGTCGCGTGATTTTGCCGATAACCCCACGCTCTTTAATCCCGTCGCGTTGCAAAACGTGATCGAGCAGGCTGTGTCACTCGGTGCAAATGGCTTAGCTCCTGTCACGCTGAACAGGTCAAAACTGCGTGGCAAAGACGTATTTCAGGTTGATGGTTTGTCACACAATCTGGTCCTAAGACATGTGACAAACAACATTCGGCGTGTGACAGGCGTGAAGCAAGATGACCGGCAGTTTATCATCAATTGTATTGCCTCGCTGGTTTCAGAGGGCACCGCTTTCCGCGTGTACAAGTACGATGTGAAATCGTTTTACGAGAGCGTGAAGGCTCAGAATATCCTCCTGGCCCTGTCGCATGATCTAGCTTTCTCTGGCCAGTCGGTTCGCGCCCTTGGGTCGCTTTTTGCGGAGCTTGAAGCGCAGGGTGTCAGTGGTCTGCCTCGAGGATTGGCAATCAGCGCGACGCTCGCGGAGTATCTTCTTCGCCCATTTGATGCCGCCATGTCTAATAATCTAGGCGTATGGTACTACTCGCGTTTCGTAGACGACATTCTGATAATTACCGATGGCTCCGAAGATGCCAAAGAATTTACTGCCCTAGCAAGTGACCTGCTGCCGTCCGGTCTCCAATTTAACGCAAAATCGAAAGACTTTGCGTTTGCTCCCTATAAGAAGGGGAACACGAAGGTGATTGAGGGCAGCTTTAACTTCCTCGGCTATAGCTTTTCCGTCACGAAGGCATACCGAGATACCTCAGACAGCAAAATTAAAAGAGGCGTGATTTTGGATATCGCACCTTCTAAAGTCAAAAAGATAAAAACGAGAATGGCCAAAGCGCTGATTACCTATAGAGGTGACGCAAATTTTATAGACTTGCGCGATAGGTTTAGAGTTTTGACTAGTAACTTTAATTTTGTAGATAAAAACTCTGGGGCTATAAGGTCGTCCGGCATTTATTTTAACTACTCGCTTATCAGTTCCGGATCGCATGCTCTTTTAGCTCTGGATAAATTTGCTAGAGCTGCAATTTTGGCACCCGCCCCCAAAAATAAGTTGTACCCGGTGGTTAGCTCGGCCCAGCGGCTCGAACTGTTACGACTGAGCTTCAAAGGGGGGCACGGGGATCGGCGATTTTTCTCGTTCAAGTCCGCTCGTTTGGCGAAACTGACGGCGTGCTGGCACTATGTATAAGAGGGTCGTAGCTCGCGGCAATATTCACCGTAGTGATTACGCGCGCGTGCTTGTGACAGATACTCAGCCGGGAGATATCCCACTCATAGTCTCAAACGATGGCTTTTACCTAAATGCCAAGGAGCGTGGATTAAACGTTGCAGGCCGGGAATTGATTGAGAGGATACTCAGTCCGATCAAGAGTTATACGCTGCCGTACAGATATAATATAATGCGTGCGACCGGTGCGCCTCGCAGATTAAGCCTTATTCACCCGGGAACACAGCTTCAGATAGCGGAGTTCTACAGTAAATATTCGCATCTCATAGCATACTACTGCCGAAAATCTCCGATTTCCATTCGCTCCCCAAAGAAGGTGGGAAGCCTATTTTTTGTAAAGGGTATACAGTCCGACAAGAACTCCCTGAAAGGGGCAGGGATAGATACGACGGATATTGAAAACTCGGTATCAAATCCAGCATCTTACTTTTCTTACGAAGGTTATGACAGGGCGTATAAGTTTTTTAATTCGTACGAATATCTTAGGTTGGAGAAGAAATATAACGTGATGTATTTTGCGGATATCGCAAAATGCTTCAATAGCATCTATACTCACACGTTATTTTGGGCGACCGCAGACGTGTACACTGCCAAGGATAATACCTCGGCGGCGGGCTTTGCCAACGCCTTTGATAGGCTAATGCAGTCATCTAACTTCAATGAAACCAACGGTATTTGTGTGGGTCCGGAGGTGAGTAGGCTTTTTGCTGAGCTCATTCTGAGCGAGGCGGATCGTCGGGTTATCAACATCTTGGAAAGTGCCGACCCTCCAGTTCTCTACCGAAAGAACTACGAAATAAAGCGCTATGTCGATGACTACTATATATTTGCCGAGGACGAAGGCGCCGCGCAGAAGGTATTTGCGGCGGTAAGACTGGCGCTATCTAACTTTAATTTACACTTGAATGACGAGAAAACCTATTCTGTTCCAAGGCCGTTTATTACTCAGAAATCTCGTCTAATACGAGATGCAAGCGCCGCCTTAAATGCTTTCTGTGATAAGTTCCTCGCGGCTGATGTTGAGGGCGGAGTTAGCTTTATTTATCCGAAACGGGTGCGGCGATCTCAGGCTCTTCTTCGATCATTTTTTGATACGGTTAAATCGAGTTGCTATGATCAGAAAGCAGGATATCAGGATGTCGCGAATTATCTAATTGCCGGTCTCGCAAAAAGGGTTGGTTCGGTTATCGATGGTTACAGCTTTGGTATGAAGCGAGATGACACATCAAACGATCAATATATTGAAGCTGTCAGCGTTTTGCTCGAGGCGATCTATTTTTTCTATAACGTGCATCCAACCGTCCCCTCATCTTTGAAGGTCGCTCAAGCCGCAATACGTTCCTTCGAGTTCTTTAAAAAAGAAATCAAAGATAGAGTTCCCTATCTAGCAGAGCAACTTGTGCGCTGGACATTTGAGTTTATCAAAAGCCTGCGTGGCGCGCTACGGCATCGTGATAACGATTGCGTTCCGTTGGAGGCACTCAACTTACTGCTCGTCCTTGGTGAAGTCGGAAGAGCGGAGACCGTAGCTCAGCAGGCGATTTCTGAGTTTTGCAGTGAGACTGGCTCGCTCATGTATTTTGAGATTGTTTGCTACCTTTTCTGCGTGAAGGATGATCCCGCTTTTGCAACACTTCGAGCTGATCTGTTCGCAAGGGTTTTGGTTTTGTTAAATGGAAAGGGGCGGATCAGAACGGAAGGACACGCCGCGCATTTGGCTCTAGACGTTCTGTCCTGCCCATATCTACCGCGAGTAGATCGGGCTAAGCTATTTAACAAACTGCG
The DNA here is from genome assembly GCF_041321155.1 of Sphingomonas sp. IW22. Classification (GTDB taxonomy): domain Bacteria; phylum Pseudomonadota; class Alphaproteobacteria; order Sphingomonadales; family Sphingomonadaceae; genus Sphingomonas. The sequence continues at coordinate 30,099 of NZ_JBGGWB010000009.1, forward strand.
GAAATCCGTAGACTTGCCGAGCCTCCCGATTGCGGATGCCGAAGCGTCTGTGATTGAATTTGAGGGCAAGCCTTGGTTCGTCAATTGGAGCGATCCCAATTTGCTCCGCATGATCCGTAAAAAGGAGTTGAGCGCGGTTTACTGATCATGTTATCTGTTAATCGGGCTCGCTCGGCACTTTATGCCCTGCTTCGGCAGGCTTCATACTACCATCCTCGACCGCCGCGCTGATTTCGCAAAGCGTGAGGGGGGACGTAGAGCAGCAATGCACACACCGAACGTGCCGGGCGAGCCTACCGCATTATTTCTCATACGGCCTTGCCCTCTTGAGACGACGAGGTTTGGGGACAATCCGCCTCACACGGGTCCGTGTAGCCGAAATGAGACGTGTTCTCGTTAGGTCTAGGGCCATAGGAGAATACGACCCCCTAGTCGGCAGATGGTTCAAAATAGCACCTGTTAATCAGATACCTAAGCGTTGGCAGATGCCAGCGCTCGGCTATGGTGTTCGTGCAATAAACGCAGGGACATCAAATGCTTATCGGCTACGCGCGAACCAGCACGACCGAGCAGACCGCCGGCTTACAGGCCCAGCTTCGAGAACTCGGTGCAACGGGTTGCAACGAAAAGGTCTTTTTCGAACAGGTATCTTCGGTTGCGGTCCGGACGCAGCTCGAAGCTGCGCTAGATTTCGTGCGCGAGGGCGACACCTTGGCCGTGACGCGGCTGGATCGGCTTGCTCGATCCACGGCGGACCTGCTTGCCATCATCGCGCGGCTTGAGGTGAAGGGCGTATCCCTTCGCATCTTAGATTTCGGCGGAACATCGGTGGATACGAAGTCGCCTTCCGGCAGGTTGATGCTGACCATGTTCGGCGCGCTCGCCCAATTCGAGCGTGAGCTGATGCTGACCCGGCAGCGGGAGGGGATTGAGAAGGCAAAGGCGGAGGGCCGCTACAAGGGGAGGGTGCCAACCGCGCGGGCGAAGGCCAAGGATGTGTTCGCCCTGTCGGATGCTGGTACCGGCGCAAAGGCAATAGCGGCGAAGCTCTCGATCTCCCGGGCCTCGGTTTATCGAATATTGGCCGACAGCAAGCCGGGTGTCCGAGCATGAGCGGGAACTGGTATAATGGCTTCTCGCCAGCCGACCGGACCAAGGGCGCCAACTTGCTCCGGCGCGCGCTGCGCGAGGGTACCGTCCTCCCGGCGAGCATCTGCTCCATGTGCGGCAGGGTGCCTTCGGGGCTTGGTTATCATAATGAAGACTACAGGAAGCCGCTGACGGCCTATCCCATCTGTCGCCGCTGCCACTATGCGATCCATATCCGCTTTCGGCGACCTTACTATTGGCGCGAGTTTATCGCACCGCTGGATCGGAATGGATGGTTCCAGAACCTCACCCCTGATCCGGCGTCCTTATATCGACCTTACGACCTCACCTATCCCGAGGGCGGCACCGCTCACTCACTGCTGACCGGCGGCTCTTACGCAACTTGCAGGCAGTCAGTAGCGCACAATCTTGCCTACCTATTTAGCCCGATGCCTTTCCAGATTGAGGTCGCTGGCGAATAGGGCGCCGGGATCGACGCCCAAGGTCCGTGCAATCTTTTCTACGACGATGATTGTCGGTGCGCGGACGCCGCGCTCGATGCCGCTCATGTAGGTTCTATGGACGCCTACCCTGTCCGCAAACTCGTCCTGCGAAAGGTCGGCGGCGTCGCGTAGCGCACGCACGTTACGGCCAAATCGCACTCTGATGTCCATCGGCGAGGATGGATCATAATGTCGCCTTTCGAGCGACATCTCATAGGCTACATTACTATTGGTTCGAGCCTACCAACTCTGTAGACTATCGGCTGCGCGCGGCCCGTTTTCGGTGAATGTACATCGGATCGTGAAGCCCGCTGCGACGGTGGCCGCATGTTCGGGAGAGTTTCACATGGGTTTCAGGTTCCGGCAGGTGCTCAGCGTGGTGCCCGGATTGCGGCTTAATCTAAGCAAGAGCGGCATCTCAACCAGCTTGGGAGTTCAGGGGGCTACCGCGAACATCAGCAAGAATGGTGTCAGAGGGACGGTCGGTATTCCGGGGTCCGGCGTATCATATTCCAAAATGTTTTTACGATCTGGTAGGGGCGTTCCGTCTTCGGTTTCGCGCGCAACCGAGCCGAAAAGTTCGCTGGGTCAGGAAAGAAAAAATCCGCGCACCTCCCATATAAACGACGAAGCATTGGCTGACCTCTATCTGCTGACCGCCCATCTTGTTGTGGGGAACGCAAACGCGTCTCCCAGTTGGCTCCAGCGACAATTTCGAATTGAATATATTGAAGCTGCCGAACTGATTGAGCAGTTGGAGGCCGGGGGAATCGTTTCACCTCCAGATAAAATCGGAAGGCGGAAAGTCTTGGTTGACGTCCAAAGCCTCCCTGAACTGCCGGAATAGAATAGGGGTTAGCGGCGGGCGGCGGCGGGGAATTGCAACCGCCGCTGTACGGGCCTGAGCGCAGAGGCGCTTAATCGTGGGCGCACCCCCGCGCTCAGCCCCTCCCAGCCGCTGCTGCAATTCCCCGCCGCCGCCCGCCGCTAACCCCTATGCGTCATTTGTTTGTGGGTCCGGCTCATCGAACGCTGCCTTCATCCTTTGGACGATCTCCAACCAGTCACCCGTGAGCGCGTGGCGACGCTGTTCTCCGGCACGGAGACGAATATTCAGGTTCTGCCGAGAAATGAGGCCAGCGCGCTCTAAACGATCCATCAGCCGGCGGGGGGCGGGGCCGTTCTCGCCGGTCTCGTCGATGCCGCCGGAGGTCAGCAATGCCGAGAATACTGGCATGAAGGCGACGCCAGCCGCTTGGGCGCAGTCGGCCACCAGCGAGACCATACCGGCTACCTCATGCAATGTGGCTCGTCTCGGCTCCTCACACATCGCGCAGAAGACCGCCCACCTACTGCCGGCTCTGCGAACAGCGTCGTCCCGTACTTGTCCGAGCAGGTCCGCGAGCGGGTGCTCTGTTTTGCAACGCGTTGCACGGACGGCGTTGCGCACCGCCGACAGGTATCGGGTTTCCGCTCGCACGCGATCCCGGTACTTGGCGTAGTATATCTGATGAACCGTCTTCGTGCGTGCAAAGCCGACTACGGCTGAGCCGAGACGACGACCGCCAAGTTCTGTCTCACCGTATCGCCGCAAGCCGGTCTCACTGTGGGCTTGAGGAACAGTATGAGCGAGACGTTCCATCAGCGCTTCCGCTGATGAGTGCCGTCGCTCGAAGTTCGCTTCCGCGTACAGAACAATGAGATTGGCCCAGTCGAGCCTCAATGCCATAGCCTCCGACCGAGCGATGAGACGGGTTTCCTCCTGCCAATGAACAAACCCCGCCGACACCGGCCCGATTGCATCCAACACCCAACGACGTAGCTGGACTTCGACGATTTCGATGAAAGCGTCGGCGAACGCTGGACCCAGCTTTTCCTGAGCCTCGATAGGCCGGGGTACAGCGTTATCGGCGCCACCTAGCGCCATGTCACCTTGTTCGATTGCTGCCGCTGCAAAGAAGGCTTGCGGTACCATCGCGAGCAGTTCCTCTCGCGCCATTTGGTCTGGAAGCGCGACCAATGGATGATGGAGGATACGGGTCGGATTAATGCTGATGCTGAGCGACACCTTAACGCGATCAGCATCTTGCCGCGCGTCGAGGAAGGTCTCGTTCATGAGCCAGTTGGCACCGGGCCGGAACGTCGTCCTGTAATATTCTGACGGTTTATCTGAGATTGCCGACCATGCACGGTTTTGGTCCTCACGTGAGGTGAGCGCCGCTCGGTAGCGTCGAAACAGGTCGTGTACAGCGTCGCGGCTGGTGGCCGATATCCAGCCCGTTACCCGCATACGTATCAAGTCGATCATCATATCGTCGCGGGTGGGCCGCGCTGCCAGATCGAGTGCCTTTACGCCGTTCCGGGAACGCTGGCGCGGTCGAAGATCATACCGGGGATGCATTGCCATCAGCGATGTCGCGCCATCTTCGGGCCTTCGTGTGAGTTAGTAGAGCCGTATCTTAGCATCAGACGGGGACTGGATGGCCACCGCTACATCGTCCGAATGCGGAATGGCTGAAACGACCGTGCAGGGAACTTGAACAGGGGGGCGAAAGAATACTATTCGGCCAAACGAACTGAATAGGATTTGTCGTGGGTACAAGTAGCGCATGGACGCCAGAACGCCGGGCTGCGCAGGCAGAGCGGATACGTAATACGAAACCTTGGGCTGCCTCGACCGGTCCGCGCACGACAGAGGGGAAGGCGGCCTCTTGCCGCAATGCTTACAAGGGCGCGGCAAGACCGCGCTTGCGAGCCGCGGCGCGCGTGGGTGCGTTGACGTTGCGGGTCGTCAAGGTTCTGAACGAACTTCACGGTCGCCCGGTGTTAAGTGCGGAACCAGCTTCCCGACCGCATAGCCCCGCAGCTTTCTGCCACGACCGGCGCATGAAGCGATTTCAGGAACTTGAGGCTCAACGGAAAGCGGCGGTAGCCGAGTATCTCGCCCTCGTTGAGGCCTTGAGTGATACACAAAACCTGTTACACAAGGTGTTGGAGCAGTGGGCTAAGGGATTGAAAACAGGTGGTTCCGGTAGGGCGGCTTCTTCCCCCCTCGGCTCCACCATCCTTCCCGTTCCGATGACACGTTCGGCCAGCCCGGTAGCTGACGGCTGAACCCCCTTTCGATATCCGGGTTTGATCGCGGCCGTTGCAAGACTTGGCTGCGGGGGCTTGCTCTATTTCTGCCCTTTGACAGCCGCTACAGCCGCTCGCGCACTGGCGCCGGTGCAGCTAGCGAGACCTGCTAGCCCGCGCTCAGGTGGCACTCTGGCGCAAAAAAAAGGGCGGCCGCGTCACACGCGACCGCCCACATGCCTTTCGGCGGGAGGATCAGAAGTTGAAGCGCACGCCCGCGCGGTACGTCCGACCCAGCATGTCGTACAGAGCCGGGTTCGAGAAGAAAGGCGACCGCGCCGGATCACGGTCGAAGAGATTGTCGACCTTGAAATAGGCGGTGACTTCCTCGGTCAGGTTATACGTCCCGCCAATGTCCATATAGAACGCGCCGGGGACGAAATTGTCTTCCGGGCTGATCGTCTGGTAATTCGGACCCGGAACAGGGCAGGTGCCCGGTTCGCATTCAATGTAGTTGTTGTTGATGACGCCCTCGCTGAACCAGCGCTCCTGGATCAGGAACGAGAATCGGTCGTTCGAGTAGGATTGCGTCGCCAGCCATTTCCAGTCTGGCGTAGCGCCGAAATTCTGACCCGCGGAGTCGCTGGAAATCGTGTTGGGCAAACCGTTGTCGCTCACATACTTCGCAATGTGCGTTGCCAGTGCGCGAACGACGAAGTTACCCGGCAGACCCAGCGGATTGCGCCACTGATAGCTTGCTTCAATGTCAAAGCCTTCGGTCTCGATCGACGCGAAATTGAACGACTGGACGTTGATGAAGTTGGGACCGTTCGGATTCTCGAGATTGAACGAATTGCAGGTCTCGGGAAGGATGTTCTGGAAGCAGTAATTGACGATGTCGCCTGCCCCCAAGCTGCCGATGACGTCGTCGATCTCGATCTTGTACCAGTCAAACGACACGCTCAGTCCGGGCAGCCACGACGGATTCGAAAGCGCGATACCGGCCGTGCTGTTGCGGGCGATTTCCGGCGTCAGTGCCGGGTTGCCAACCGTATATTGCAGCGCCAGCACGTTGCGATTGTTGAACGGGTCGAAGAAGTTCGGCAGCGTCGTCGTGACGGGAGCGGCGAACAGTTCCGACAGGTTTGGCGCACGGATATCGCGCGAGGTGACACCACGCAGGCGAACGCCGTCGAGCGGTGTTTCCCACGTGCCGCCAATCTTCCAGGTCCACACTGTCCCCGACGTCGAATAATCGGTGACGCGTGCAGCGCCGTTGATGTTCGCTCGACCCAGGGCATCCGAGTTGACGATCGGCAGATCGGCTTCGAAGAACGCTTCCTTGACGCTGTAGGCGCCATTGCCGTTGCGATAGTTGCCGGCGTACCAGTTCACGCCATCCTGCAGCAGTACCGGATCGTTCGGATAGGCCGAGTTGAACGGCGTGTTCGCGCCACCCGCGCCATAAGGATCTGCTTCCACGCGGTAGAATTCGTGACGGAACTCCGCGCCGAATGCGACCGATAACGGACCGGCCCACAGGTCAACCGGCTGCCCGGAGAAGTTCAGACTGACCACGTCCTGCGTCTGGCGCGTGCGCTGATACGGGCCGCTGCCCGGCTGCACATAGCGCAGGGCCGCTTCAGATGGATTGCCGCCGATGATGTTCAGCGGCTGGCAACCCGCCGCCCGTGCGACCGGGTCGCGGCAAACGATCTGGCCGTTCAGGCTGATCGCGTCGATTGCGCGATCGAAACGGCGCGAAAGCAGGATGTTGGTGACGTCGATTTCCTGACGGGTTGTGCCGTGCTGATAGAAGATGTCGTAGTTCCAGTCGTCACCGAACACCGGCACGCGACCCTTGGCGCCCGCAGCGAAGCGATACAGGCGCCGGTCGGTGGCGACCTGGGTGTTGCCCAGCGCCGCGTTGCTGGTGCCATAACGGAAGCTGGTGATGCCCGCTGCAGCGCACTGGTTGCGCACAATCTGGGGCAGGAAGGGGTTTTCGCACTGAATAGTCAGGTTCGGGCGGTTCTGGCCGTTGATCGGCTGATTGCCCGTCTTGACCTGACCGATGGTCACGGTGCCGTAGATTTCGTTATTCGGCGCGAAATCATAACCCAACCGGGTATACGCGTTCAGGCGTTCGATACTCGACTTGAGCGAACGGCCCGAATCGACGTTGCCCGAAACGTCGCCGCCCTGACAGAAGCCGAAGTCGCAGCCGATGACGTTGCCAGCAGCATTGCGGGCGGGCACGCCGTTCGAACCATATTGGAACTGGAACGGATTGCCCGCTTCGTCAAAGGCGATGCCCTGCAGCGGACCGGCCGTGATCAGACCATATTTGGTGAAGCCGATCGACTGAGCAAAGTCGCGAAGCACCAGCTGCGGATTGCCATCGTCGCGGATATTGCGGTTGACCAGCGTGCGCTGAGTGAACCAGTCGCGCCCACCCGCCAGGCCGATGCCGAACGGACCGGGGCCGACGCCCGCTTCGTTGCCATATTCCGTGCTGACGACCAGGTGCAGCGTGTCGTTCAGGAAGCTCTTGCCGCCGGCCAGCTGGACCAGAACCGATTCGTCATCGGCGTAATCGGTGATGCTGCCCTGGACGTTGCCCTTCAGCCCTTCAAAGCGAGTGTCGGTGATGAAGTTGACCACACCGCCGACCGCGTCCGAACCATAGGAAGCCGAAGCGCCGCCGTTCACGATATCGACGCGCTTCACCAGCAGCTGCGGAAACAGGCTGACGTCCGGCACGCCCGACACGTTCGCGCCGACGACGCGCTGACCGTCGAGCAGCGTCAGCGTGCGGATCGCGCCCACGCCGCGCAGCGAGAAGGAGCTGAGCCCCTGTGCGCCGCTGGAGGTGCTGAAGGTGTTGACCTGCGTGCCGCTCGATCCCTGAAGCGAGGGAAGCTGGGCGACCGTGGTGAAGATGTTGGGCTGCGCGTTCGCGGCAATCTGTTCCTCACCGATCACGGTTGTCGGCGTAGGGGCGTTAAAGCCGCTGGCGGTGATGCGCGAACCGGTGACGACGATATCCTGCACACTGTCGCGGGTTGTGTTCGTGTCTTCCGACGGGGGTAGGGCGCCTTGAGGGGCACCCGGCGGGGGCGCCTGTTCGGGCTGCTGAGCCAGCGCCGGAGCCGACAGCGCGCACATCGACAGCGCGATGATGCTGGATGCGCCTCGGCGCCAGGACGCACCATTCAACAACCGGTAACGATCTGAAAACATATCACTCTCCCTGAATAATGACCCGCTTTTTTATGCGGTGACGTTTGTTGGAACGGGCCTTGCCGACATTTGCCGCCTCGGACCGCTCAATTATGGCCGTGGTTCTTTTTTGAACTGATTCTGCCACGCGCCATGTTCGGCCATTTCTGCGGCCATGCAGGCATCCGCGTCAACGATAATATCAGATAGGATGTTAACGAAAACGCGTTGTCGCTCGCTGTCATCCATTTCGCATCGCTCCCCACGCCATATTTTTTTCTTTTTTATTCAACAGCATCTCTGCGCTGGCTGGCCAAAAGATGTCGCATACTTGCTACCCAAGCCGAACCTGCATTACGGTAACGCTATCATCGGAATTTTGCCCGAACCGGGGAGGTTGTCAATACTCCTACATTAGGGCTAGGTCTTAGGTGTACGTCGATTGGTTCGAGCGCCTGCCGCAAAACGTCCCCGGACGATATTGCGCCCAGAATGTTCACGTTAACGGAGCGCGATCATTGCGGATCAGAGGGATACCCAGCCTGAGGTGGACGATCATCGGCCTGTTTGTTGGCGCGATGATCATCAATTATCTCGCGCGATCAGTCCTGGGGGTGGCGGCACCCGTCATCCTGACCGAGCAGGCGATCACCAGCGAACAATATGGCTGGATTACCGGCGCGTTCCAGATCGGCGTGATGTTTCAACCGCTTGCCGGTTATCTGCTCGACGGCATCGGGCTGCGCATCGGATTCGCGGCCTTTGTCGCGACATGGTCGTTGATCACCATGGCCCACGCCTTTGCCAGCGGCTGGATGGGCTTTGCGGCCCTGCGCGGCATATTGGGCCTGGCCGAAGGGTCGGCACAGCCCGCCGGGCAGAAATTGGTCGCCGAATGGTTTCCGGCGCGCGAACGCGGGGTCGCCGGCGGCATCTATAATATCGGGGCGTCGTTCGGCGCGGTGTTCGCACCGCCGCTGGTGGCATGGGCGGTGATGACGCAAAGCTGGCGGCTGGCGTTCATCGTCGCGGGCGGCATCGGCGTGGTCTGGGCGCTGATCTGGTTCATCTGGTATCGCACGCCCCAACAGCACCCCGCGCTCAGCACCGAGGAGCGCGATTATATCCTGACCGGGCAGGAGGCGCGGCTGGCGGCGCTGGACGCCAAGCCTTCGATCCTGGCGCTGATCCGCCGCCGCGACCTGTGGGGCATCGCTTTGCCGCGGATGCTGGCCGATCCCGTCTGGGGGATGCTGTCCTTCTGGATGCCGCTGTATCTGGCGCGGGAGCGCGGATTCGACCTGACGCAACTGGCTCTGTTCGCGTGGCTGCCCTTTCTGGCCGCTGATCTTGGCTGCCTGTTCGGACCGGCTGTCGTCGCCTTTCTGCAACGGCGAAACATCGCGCTGATCGACGCGCGGCGATGGGCGTTCACGCTGGGCGCGGCGATGATGACGGGCATGGCTTTTGTCGGTGTCGTCACCAACCCTTATGTCGCCATCGGCCTGTTGTGCCTGGGCGGTTTCGCGCACCAGACGTTGTCGGTCACCGTCATCACCATGGCATCCGACCTGTTCCGCCGGAACGAGGTGGCGACCGCTGCCGGCATGGCCGGTCTTGCCGGCAATCTGGGCGTGCTGATCTTCTCCCTGGTGCTGGGGCAGATGGTCGACGATGTCGGATATGAGCCGTTTTTCGTTCTTCTAGGCGTTCTCGACCTGATCGGCGCCGCAATCCTCTGGACCCTGGTACGCAAACCCGCATGACCCACATCGCGAACCCAATCCTTCGGGGCTTCAATCCCGACCCCTCGATCGTGCGCGTCGGCGATGATTTCTACATCGCGACGTCAACCTTCGAATGGTATCCCGGCGTGCAGATCCACCACAGCCGGGATCTGGTGAACTGGCGCCTTGTCGCCCGCCCGCTGATGCGCGCGGGGCAGCTGGACATGCGCGGCGACCCCGATTCCTGCGGGGTGTGGGCGCCCGACCTGAGCTATGCCGATGGGCGGTTCTGGCTGATCTTCACCGATGTGAAGCGTTACGGGACCACCACGGTCGACGGCGCGTCGGGTGTGTCGCTGCGCGATTTCCACAATTATGTGGTGACCTGCGACACGATCGACGGCGACTGGTCCGATGCCGTCCATCTGAACAGCAGCGGGTTCGACCCGGCGCTGTTCCACGACGATGACGGGCGCAGTTGGCTGATCAACATGCTGTGGAGCCACCGGCCCGGCCGCACGCGATTCGCCGGCATCGTCATCCAGGAATTCGACCGCGCCGCCATGAAGATGGTGGGTGAGCCGCGCATGATCTTCGAAGGGACCGACCGCGGCTTTACCGAGGGGCCGCATCTGTTCAAGCGCGACGGCTGGTATCACCTGCTGGTGGCGGAAGGGGGCACCGGGTGGAACCACGCCGCCGTCATGGCGCGTTCGCGCAACCTGTTCGGCCCATATGAAGTGCATCCCGACGGTGCGATCCTGACAGCAAATGGGCGCCGCGAAGGTGCGCTGACGCGGACGGCGCATGGCGATATTGTCGAACTGGCCGATGGCAGCCCGTGGATCGTCTATCTGTGCGGTCGCCCGCTCCCCGGTCGAGAGCGGTGCGTGATGGGTCGCGAAACCTCGATCCAGCCGCTGCGCTGGGGCGAGGATGGCTGGCTGCGGACGCTGTCTGGCGATGCGGAGCCGGACCCCGCACCCACTGCACCCGATCTGCCGCCCGCGCCATGGCCGGATGCCGACTGGGACGGCCGTTTCGATGTCGCGACACTGCCGCCCGAGTTTCAGTGGCTACGCACGCCCGATAGTGACCGCATCTTCAGCCTGAGCGAGCGACCGGGCCATCTGCGCCTTTTCGGCCGGGAGACGATTGGCAGCCAGTTCGAGCAGGCGCTGGTGGCGCGGCGGCAGGTCGATTTCAGCTATGTCGCCACGACCAGCGTCGACTTTGCGCCCCGTGACTTCCAGGCGTCGGCAGGGCTGGTCTGCTATTATAACAGCACCAAATTCCATTATCTGCACATCAGCGCGGCTCAGGGCGTTCGCCAGCTCCAGCTGATGACTGCATCGCCGGAAGATGGCGCGGGCGGCACCACGCTGTCGGTACTCGACGCGCTGCCCGATGGCCCGATCGAGATGCGCGTCGATGTCGCGGGCGAAGCGCTGCGCTTTTACTGGCGGCCCGCAGGTGTCGAGGAATGGCAAGCCGCGGGTCCGGCGCTGGACGCCACCATCCTTTCAGACGAAGCGACGCTGCCCGGCCTGCCCAATTTTACGGGCACGTTCGTGGGCATGGCGTGTCAGGACATGTCGGGCCGGGCCACGCCCGCCGACTTTGCGTGGTTCCGATATGAGGGGCGCGACGCCCGCTAAAGCGGCCCGTTATGCCGCCGCCGGATTTGCCTGGGCGGCGGACTCGCGCCTGACCAAAGCGTGCCCCAGAATGCGGTCGCTGGCGGGGCGGCGCTGTCCCGCGACATTCGCCGCCAGCACCGCCAGCGCTTCGGCCGCGAGCTTGTCAACGGGTTGGCGCACGGTGGTTAGTGGCGGCCACAATGTCACGGCGGCCGTCGTATCGTCGAACCCGACTACCGACAGCGCGCCCGGCACGTCCAGATGGCGACGATGCGCGACCGACACCACGGCGGCGGCCATGTCGTCGTTGCTGGCAAAGATCGCGGTGGGGGGTGAGGGGCCTTCCAGCAGTTGTTCGCCCGCGTTCAGCCCGGATGCATAGCTGAAATCGCCCTGCGCCACACGCACATCGACATCGGGCGTCTCACGTACGGCCGCATAAAATCCTGCCATCCGCTCGGCGCTGGCGGCCTGATCGGGGTTGCCCAGCACGAAACCCAGCCGCCGATGGCCCAGGTCCAGCAAATGCCGGGTCGCTTCATACGCGGCCAGTCGGTCGTCGATCCGCACACAGATTGCGCCATCCACCTGATAGCCGCCGACAGCCGCCATTGCGCACCCTGCTTCGCGCAGCACGCCCAGCACCACGGGGGATTCGCCCAAGGGCGGTGTCAGGATGACGCCCGACACGCCCGACGCCAACATTTCCCTAAGCGCGTCGAGCGAGGGGGGCCTGCCGCCTTCCCCCTTCAACAGGATCAGCCGCGCACCCAGTGTCGACGCTTCCTCAAACACGCCGGTCAGGAACTCGCTCATGAAAGCGGCGCTGGGATTGGAATAGATGACGCCGATCCGCAACTCGCCCGACGTGACCAGGCTGCGCGCGGCGACATTGGGGGTGTAGGCCAGCGCGTCGATCGCACGTTGGACAAGCGCACGGGTTTCGGGCCGGACGCCTTCGCGTCCGTTGATGACGCGGGAGACTGTCATCGGGGAAACACCGGCATGCGCCGCCACATCAATGATGGTCGCGCCGCGCGCGTTGCGAACGATTTTGCTCACCCGGTTCCTGTCGTGCACCCCTTGCAATGCGGACACCTAACGGTTTCGCGATGGTGCCGTAAAGCGCCGTCATGTCGCCCATGCGCGGCCTGTGCCGTAAATTACAGCCGGTGCGTTGCCGCCCTATCTGTCAACGCTGGCCCGAGCACAGGATCCGGGGCTTGTACCCGTCGCGGTTTATGCGGTCACGGCGGATTGCAAGCTAGGTTTTTTGTGGCCGCGTTGGGTGCGGACGGCCTCGACGGCTCATGTCATGGCGACCACGATTAACGGGTTGCATCGCGGTTTCGCGAAACCGACGCAACAGAGATCGCACCGACACCCGGCGATGCGGGTCAGCAGCGGCGGGAAGCGTTCGACCTCTACACCTTTGATGATGGTAGCGACATGAGAACGCGTGAGTTGCCGAAAACAGAAATGCTTGATCGCGGTGCGGCGCGACACGCAATCATCGGCGATCCGGTGTTGGGAAACCAGCGCCGGGCATTTGTAGCCGCCAGGTGAAGCAGCTCCTACTCCTCGCCGGTCTGTTCGGCGCGGCACCGGCGGCGGCGCAGGTAACACAGGACGGCGCCCTTCACACGTCCATCGGCTCGCCCGACAACTTTCATCTTTCGGGCAGCGTCCGGCTGCGCATGGAGTCGCTGGACGGTCAGTTTCGCCCGGATAGGGCCAGGGCCGACCAGCTATTGTCGCTGCGCACGACCCTGTTTGCGGAATACGATACCGGTCCGATCCGTATCGGCGCCGAATTTTACGACGCGCGCGGTTATGTTCAGAACGATGACTCATCGGCAGATACCGGCGTGGTCAACACGCTGGAGTTCGCCCAATATTATATGGGTGTCGACCTTGGCGATGCGCTTGGCGAGGGTAGCGAGACGCGGGTTACAGTCGGGCGCATGACGATGACGCTGGGATCATCGCGGCTGGTGTCGCGGCAGGCATTCCGGAATTCGACCAACGCATATACCGGCCTTCGACTGGAACGCACGGCGGCGGGCGGTCGGCGCTTTGTTGCATTCTGGACGATGCCCAATGTTCGAATGCCCAGCGATGCGGCGTCGATCCTCGACAACCGTTCGCAATGGGATCGCGAAACGAGCGACCTGCAACTGTTCGGCATGTTCAATGCCGTGCCGGTTGGCGACGTGCTGTTGCTAGAAACCTATGCCTATGGTCTGGTCGAACGGGATGCGCCGGGGTTCGACACCACGAACCGCCACCTGTTCACGCCGGGTTTTCGCTTGAAACGCAAGCCCGCGCAGGGCCTCGATTTCGAGGTCGAGGCGACGGCGCAATATGGCACCGTGCGCGCCAGCCGTTCCGCTGCCGACACCCAGGATCGGTCCGTACCGGCCTATGGCATTCACGGCGAACTGGGTCATGGCTGGGCAGGGCGATGGAAACCGCGGGTGGCTGCCTTTTTCGATTACTACACCGGCAATCGTCGTGGCGATGATCGCAACCGGTTCGATACGCTTTACGGCGGGCGCCGTTTTGAATTCGGGCCGTCGGGGCTGCTTGGGCCCGTTTCCCGCTCGAACCTTGTGTCACCGGGTATTCGGATCGAGTCGAAACCGACCACTCGGCTCGACCTGATGGGTAATGTGCGGCTGCTTCGGCTCGACAGCGCGACCGACAGTTTCGGTACGACCAACGTCCGCGATGCCGAAGGCCGGTCCGGGCACGATGCTGGGGAGCAGTTCGAGGCTCAGCTGCGCTACAAGGTGGTGCCCGATATCGCGTTGCTAGACGTTGGATACGCCTATGTGCGCAAGGGGCCGTTTCTGCGCAACGCCCCCAACGCGCCGGCAACAGGGGATACCAGCTATGCCTATGCCAGCATGACGTTCACGTTCTAGCGGACCTGATCACCCGGATGAAAACTGGCTGGGGCGGGAGGATTCGAACCTCCGCATGACGGTACCAAAAACCGTTGCCTTACCGCTTGGCGACGCCCCAGCAGCACCCGTGGGTGAAGGCGGCGCTTATACCCACAGATTGCCGCGTGAAAAGAGGGTTCAGAGAATGCGTTCGACCCAATTGTGCGGATCGGGCGCCTGGCCCTTCTGAATGGCGACCAGTTGGTCGCGCAAACGGCTGGTCAATTCGCCGGGGCCGCCATTGCCGATGCGGAAGTCGCGGGTGCGGCCGCGCACCCGGCCGATGGGGGTGACGACTGCGGCGGTGCCGCAGGCGAAGCTTTCGCGCAGACGGCCGCTGTTCGCGTCGGCTTCCCACTGGTCGATGGAATAGGGAGCTTCACGGACGGACAAACCGGCGTCGCGCGCCAGCGTCAGCACCGAGTCGCGGGTGATGCCGGGCAGGATGGTGCCGGTCAGCGGCGGAGTCTGGATCGAACCGTCATCGAACACGAAAAACGTGTTCATGCCGCCCAGTTCCTCGACCTGAGCGCGTTCGACCGCGTCGAGGAACACCACCTGGTCGCAACCCTCGCGGATCGCTTCCGACTGCGCCTGAAGGCTGGCGGCGTAATTGCCGCCACATTTGGCCGCGCCGGTGCCGCCGGGGGCTGCACGCGTATAGTCGTCGGAGATCCAGACGGTGATCGACGGCGCGCCGCCCTTGAAATAGGCGCCGACGGGCGATGCGATGACCATGTAGAGATATTCGGCGGACGGCTTTACGCCCAAAAACACCTCGCTCGCAATCATGAACGGGCGCAGATACAGCGAGCCGCCCTCGATCCCCGGAATCCAGTCCCGATCGGCGGCGACCAATGCGCGAATCGATTCGAGGAACAGCGCGTCAGGCAACTCGGCCATCGCCATCCGCTGGGCAGAGGCGCGGAAACGGCGGGCATTGGCATCGGCGCGGAACAGCGTGACGCCGCCGTCATCGGTACTATATGCCTTCAGCCCTTCGAAAATTTCCTGGGCATAGTGCAGCACGGCACAGGCGGGGTCCATTTGCAGCGGCGCGCGCGGCTGGATGGCCAGATCGTGCCAGCCCTTTTCCACGTTCCAGCGCGCAATCGCCATGTGATCGGTGAACACGCGCCCAAAGCCCGGATTTTCCAGGATATCTGCGCGCGTCGTTGCATCGACCGGGCTTGCGTGGCGCTCAAGCGGGAAGGTCGGCGTATCGGCAAGCGTCAGGGTCATCGTGTTGGGTCCATGGCTGAAGGGCGGCGGGCGCGTGGCCCGGCGGCTTGCGGGACGCTAGGAGCGCTGGCAGAACAGGTCAACATGGCTGGCCCAACGACGCCCGAACCCTATCGCCCGGCATCGCCCCTTTTCCTGCGGGAAGCGGAGATAAGGAAGGGCGTCGAATTGCTCTATTTCGGTTACAGCCATCTGACCCGCGCCATTGATGAGGGGCTGGCACAGCAGGGATTGGGCCGGGCGCATCACCGCGCACTTTATTTCATCGCGCGCCAGCCGGGGCTTACCGTCAGCCAGTTGCTGGGGTTGCTGGCGATCACCAAACAGTCGCTGGGTCGCGTGCTGAACGACCTGACCGAGCGGGGGTTGGTGGAAATGCGGCCCGGCGACCGGGACCGGCGCCAGCGACTGTTGCGGCTGACGCCGGACGGCGCTTCGCTGGAAGCGAGCCTGTTCGAAAGCCTGCGCGAGCGCCTGTCCGCTGCTTATCAAAGCGCGGGGCAGGGGGCGGTGGGCGGTTTCTGGGCCGTGCTGGAGGGGCTGATCCCCGATGAGGAACGCAAGCGGCTGGCGGCGCTGGGTGAATAGGGCGCCGGTCGCGGCTCAATAATGGCCGCGCCGAGGTTTTTGCTGGCGCTTGCTGGGAAGGGTGTCAGCCATGCGCGCGCCGCGCTCCCCCATTGGTTGCGGCGGGCCGGTGGTGGTGTCGATCAGGGTCTGGCGCTCTGCCTCTGCGTTCAGTTCGGCGCCGATCAACACGGCATAGCTGGATACGAACAGCCACATCAGCAACACGACGACCGCACCCAGCGCGCCATAGGTCGCGTTGTAATTGGCGAAATTTGCCGCATAAATGCCGAAACCCACCGTCGCCAACAGCCACAGGACGGTCGCCGCAACCGAACCGATGCTCAGCCAGCGCCAACGTGCTGGCGCGCGATCGGGACCATAACGATAGATGAAGGCAAAGGCCGCGCTGGCGATGGCACCCGCGACGATCCAGGTCAGTACCTGCATCGTCGCGACGCCCGCCGGCCCCAGCAGGTCGGTCAGGAACCGCAGATAACCCAGCGCCACGGCGGAAAGCAGGCCCGTGATCGCCGCCACGATCGCGCCGATCGTCAGCATCGCCGACAATAGCGTGGTGACGATGAAATTGCGGCCTTCCTCCTCCTCGTAAATCACGTTCAGCGCCTGGATGATCGCGCTGGATGCCCGCATCGCGCCATAGATCGACAGGACGAGCGCGATGATCAGGCCCAGCCCGGCCTTGTCCGACGCGGTCGTGACGATCGAGATCAACTGGTCCGAGATCAGCCGCGCGGCGTCGGCGGGCACCAGTTCGAAAATCGTCTCCATATGCACGACGACTGCCTGCGGATCGGCGAACAGGCCATAGCTCATGACGATCGCGCCCAGCAGCGGCACAAAGGACAGGAAGGCGTAAAAGGCCACGCCCGCCGCCATCAGCGACAGGTTGTGATAGCCGGTCATCGTCCAGACCCGGCCCAGAATCGATCGCCACGCCTTCCACGGATGGTGCCATGGCCGGGTCGACTCGCCGCCGGGCGGCAGCGCGGCAGGCTGGGTGGTGGGGTTGGTTTCGGTATCGGCCATCAGGCCCCCTGTTTGGCGTGCTGCTGAGAAATCGCGGACGCCAGTGTAACGGCTTAAGGGCGGTTGGGATGCAAAGACGTGTTGCGGATTGCTTCCGCGCTGATCCTGCCCGAAAATCCGGTCATTGCCGGAGCGAAACGCGCGCTTGCGCGTTGCGGTGAATCAGTAAGGGGTGCGTAAACCCCGCACAGGGAGCAGCGGGGACGCGTGGGGACCAGGGGATTCAGGACATTAAGGGCGAGTCTTGTCGCGGGCGTTTCGTTGGCGGCGTGCCCGGTCATGGCCCAGATAACGCCCGACCCGACGCAATCGGGCCAGTCGGCACCCGCGCCAGAGCCGGAACAGGCGCCGCCCACAGGCGCGGGCGAGCCGATCATCGCCGAGGAACAGTTCGAGGCTGAACTACCCAGCCTGTCCAGCGATCCGAACGCGCCGCTGGAGCCGATGGAATCGTTCGAGGCGCCCGCCACCGTCGCGCCCACACCGGAACAGCCCCCTGCGCCCGTCGCCGCGCCGCAAACCAACGACCCGAACGTCATTCCCGCCCAGCCGCTGCCGGGGGAGGCGGTTCTGGCCGAGCCGCTGCCGCCGCTGGCGGGGTTTGACGTGAACCCGCCGGCGGAAGTCGCGGGCGGTCCAGACCCTCGCACGGTCGAGATTCGGTACACCACCGTGGTCGAAGGGCTGGACGAACTGGAACTGGCCGATCAGTTCGAAAGCCTGTCCGCGCTGGAGGAAGGCGATGGAGAGGCTGCCAACGCGACCATGGTCGCGGCGCGTGCGCGGGAAGATGAGCAGTTGGCCGTGCGGCTGATGCGTTCACTCGGCTATTATGACGCCACCGCCGTGTCGACCGTTGAGCAGAACCCCTCCAATTCGGGCAATCTGAAGGTCACGCTGACCGCCACGCCGGGTGAACGATACAAGCTCGGCTCTGTCGATATCCGCACCAATCATACAATTCCCGCCAATCTGGTCCGCGACGAATTGCCGCTGAAGGTGGGTGATCCGATCGAGGCGAACCGGGTTCAGGGCGCGGAGGCCAATGTCGCGCTGAAACTGCCGCAACAGGGCTATCCGTTTGTGGAGGTCGGACAGCGCGACATCCTGTTGGACGAACGCGATTTTACCGGCGCCTATACGCTGCCAGTGGATACAGGGCCGCGTTCGTCGTTCGGGACCATCTCGACCGAAGGGGAACAGGCGTTCGACCTCGATCACCTACAGGTCTTTCCCCGTTTCAAACCCGGCCAGCTTTATGACGCTCGGCTGGTCGACGACATGCGAGAGGCGCTGATCGCCACCGGCCTGTTCTCGACCGTTTCGGTTGAGCCGCAGCGGACCGGCGTGCCGGGGCCCGACACGACCGAACAGGTCAATCTGCTCGTCCGCCAGAATGCGGGGCCCGCGCGCACACTAGCGGCGGAGGCGGGCTATGGCACGGGCCAGGGTCTTCGTGTGGAGGGCACCTGGACCCATCGCAACCTGTTCCCGCCCGAAGGTGCGCTGATCACCAATGTGATCGCAGGCACGCAGGAACAGGGGGCGGGCGTGACGTTCCGCCGGTCGAACGCCGGGCGGCGCGACCGCACCTTCCAGGCGGCGGCATCGGCAAACCGTTCCAATTACGACGCGTTCGAGGCGTTTACGGGAACGCTCTCTGCCCGGTGGAGCTATGACTCGACGCCGATCTGGCAAAAGCGCTGGACCTATTATTACGGTGCGGAGCTGATCGGCACCAACGAAGACGTCTATGATTTCGACCTGAACGATCGGGTCCGCCGCACTTATGGCATTGCCGCGCTGCCGCTGTTCCTTGGCTATGACAGTTCGGACGATCTGTTGAACCCGACGCGCGGGTTCCGGGTAAAGCTGAACCTCAGCCCCGAAGCGTCGGTGCAGGGCAGCGCGCGGCCCTATGTCCGCTCGATGTTGGAAGTGACCGGCTATTACCCGATCAGCGACAGTCTGGTGATCGCGGGCCGCGCGCGGGCGGGGTGGATCGCGGGCATTTCGCGCGACGATCTGGCGCCGTCGCGCCGCTATTATGCGGGCGGCGGCGGATCAGTGCGCGGCTTCGGCTTTCAGGAGCTTGGCCCCCGCACCGTTGAGCCGAACCCCGATTTCGATCCAGAGGATGAGGACAGCGAACCCACGGTGTTCCGCCCCGTAGGCGGGCGCAGCATCAACGAATTTGCGCTGGAGGCCCGATATCGCTTCGGCAATTTCGGGATCGTGCCGTTCATCGATGCGGGTCAGGTCTATGATTCGACATTGCCCAAGGGCAGCGACCTTCGGTTCGGTGCGGGTATAGGCGGTCGTTTCTATACCAATTTCGGTCCGATGCGCGTCGATGTGGCAACGCCCATCAACCGGCGCGAGGGCGAATCGTTGATCGCGCTCTATATCTCGATCGGGCAGGCATTCTGATGGTCGAGAACACGCTTCCGCCCGAATCCGCGCCGGAACACGTCACGGTGGTCAAACCGCCGCTGTGGCAGCGCATCCTGAAATGGATCGGGATCGTGCTGGTCGGGCTGGCGCTGTTGCTGGGCCTGATCGTGTTGGGGCTGAATACCTCGCCGGGGCGCCGTTTTCTGGCCGACCGAATTGGCGGTTTCACCACGGCGTCGGGGCTGAACGTCAAGGTCGGGCGGATCGACGGGTCGATCTATGGCGCGATGGTGCTGCGCGATGTGCGGGTCAGCGATCCGCGCGGCGTGTTCGCCATGTCGCCGCAGGTGGCGGTCGATTGGCGCCCCTTTGCCTTTGCGCGCAGCCATGTCGATGTGCGCTCACTGACCAGTCCGTTGATCCGGGTCGCACGGCTGCCCGAATTGAAGGAAGTGCCAAGCGACCCCAACGCGCCGCTGTTGCCCGACACCGACATCGACGTGAACCGGATGGCGATCGACCGGATCGATCTGGCTCCGCCGGTTGCAGGTCGCCGCTATCTGGCGCGGATCGAGGGGGAGGTGCATATCGCCGACCGCCGCGCACAGCTGACCGCGAATGGCGCCACCTTGTCGGGGCCGGGCGTCGCGGGCGGTGACCGCATGACGCTGGCGCTCGACGCCGTGCCCGATGCGAACCGGCTGGACATCGACCTCAAGCTCAATGCGCCCGCCAGCGGCATGATCGGGTCGATGGCGGGGCTGAAGGCGCCGCTGTCGTTGACCATCGACGGCGATGGCAGCTGGCAGCGCTGGCAAGGTCGGCTGACCGGGACGCTGGGCAATGCACAGCTTGCCAATCTGGGCGTTCAGGCGCGCGACGGCTTCTTTCAGGTACGCGGCAGCGCGCAGCCGGGCCTGTATCTGGAAGGGCCGGTCGAGCGGCTGACCGCACCCGCGCTTCAGATCGCGCTCGATGCTCGGCTGCTGGAACAGCGGCGGCTCGACACGCAACTTCGCCTGCGCTCCAGCGCGATGGCGGTTGCGACGCAGGGGCTGCTGGATCTGGGCCAGAGCCGCTTCGGCAATTTCCGGGTCGAGGGGCAATTGCTGACCCCCGGCGCCATTGCCGAGAATCTGAACGGCAATGCCGTGCGCGCTGAGATTGCGCTGAACGGCGCCTTTGCAACGCCGACCGTGGATTACAAGCTGCAGGCTGCCGCAATCGGCTTTGGCGAAACCCGCGTCGAGCGGCTGTTTGCCGAAGGGCAGGCAACCGTCGATGCCGACCGCATCCTGATCCCCGTCAACGCGCGCGCGGCACGCATCGCCGGGTTGAATGCGGCGGTCGGCGGGCTGGTCACCAATGTCGCGATCAACGGCGATGTCGCGATCAACGGCGATCAGATCCTGTCCGATAATATGCGCATCCGTTCTGACCGGATCGACGCGACCGCGGTGCTGGTCGCCGATATGGGCACCGGTCGCTACACCGGCGCGCTCAAGGGTAGGGTGAACGATTATGACGTCGCCTCCATCGGCATCATCGACCTGCAGACGACGGCGGACCTCTATACCGCGCCGGGCGGCGGTTATGGCATTCGCGGTCGCGTGGTCACTCAGACCAAACGGCTGTTCAACGACGGCATCCGCAACTTTCTGGGCGGCAATGCGACTGCGGCGGTCGATGTAGCGCTGACACCGGAAGGACTGGTGCGGTTCGACAATCTACGCATGAACGCGCCGCAATTCCGCATCACGCGCGGACGTGGGACTTATGACTTTGCCGGGCCGCTGGCGGTGGAGGCGGATGCCTATTCCACCCAATATGGCCCCTTGTCGGCCCGTGTTTCGGGCAGCGTTGCCCAGCCGGTAATACTGGTACGCGCGCCGCGTCCGGGCGTCGGCATTGGACTCGCCGATCTAGAAGCGCGCGTGCGTGGGCAGGGCGAGGGTTATGCCATCGTCGCCACCGGCGGCACCAATTACGGGCCGTTCAACGCCAATGTCCTGTTGCGGACCAGCCCCCGGCTGACCGCCGACATTCGCGACACGGTGTTCGCGGGCGTGACGTTCAATGGTCGGGTCGCTGCGACCGATGCAGGGCCGTTTACCGGTGCGCTGGACTTTGCCGGGTCGGGCGTGGTCGGTCGCGCGGAACTGGGCGCACAGGGCCGCTATCAGACCGCGAATGTCGACGCGCGCGCCAATAATGCGACGATCCCCGGCGACATGGGCATTACCATTGGCCGCGCCATCGCCAATGCGCGCGTGGTGCTGTATGATGATGCGCCTGCCGTCCGGTTCGACGCTCAGGTCGCGAATTTCCGTCAGGGCGATTACGTGATCACCCGCGCCCGCGCGCGCGGCGATTATCGCGGCGGCAATGGCTATGTGCAGGCCGTGGCAAACGGCACGACGGGCGTTCCATTCGAAATCGCCGCGAATGCCCGGCTCAGCCCCGCATTGTGGGTGGTGGCGCTCAAGGGGCAGGCGAGCGGGGTCGACTTCCGAACGGCACAGCCCGCACGGATCGATGTCGGCGGTGAGGGTTACCGACTGCTCCCCACGCGTATCGATTTCGATCGTGGCGCGCTTCGTCTGGCGGGGCGGTATAGCGATGGCTATTCGGTGCAGGGGCGGCTGGACCAGTTGGACCTGCGGCTGGCCAATTCGCTTGTTCCGGGCATCGGGCTGGGCGGAACGGCGACGGGCAGTTTTGCCGTCAATCAGGCGGCAGGCGCGGATTATCCGACCGGCAATGCGCGCATTCAGGTCAATAATTTCACCCGCTCAAGCCTCGCGACCGTTTCGACGCCAGTGGACATTCAGTCGATCCTCAACCTGACCGGGGGGCGCGCCGATGTGCGGGCGATCGTGCAGCGGCGCGGCGCCACCATCGGCCGCGTCGTCGCCCAGACCGGGACCAGCGCGTCAGCGCCCCTGACAGGCGGTATCCGTTATAACGGGCTATCGGAAGTCCTGTGGTCGCTGGGCGGGGTCGCCGATCAGCAGCTGTCCGGCCCCATCGGCCTGGCGGCGGATTTCGGCGGCACGCTGGGGGCGCCACGAGTGAACGGATTGGTTCGCGCCAACAACCTGGTCTACGAAAACGAGACTTACGGCACGCGCCTGTCCGACATGCGGATGACGGGCCGCTTCACCAATGACCGCTTCGTTCTTGAAGAGCTGCGCGCCACTGCCGGCGAAGGGAGCGTGACGGCGCAGGGCTATGTCGGGCTGGCGGCGAACAGCGGATTTCCCATCGATATCCGTGCGACGTTGCAGGACGCCCGCCTTGCGCGCAGCGACATGATCGGCGCGACGGCCACGGGTGAGGTGCGCGTCACCAACGGCGCCAATGGCGGCCTGATCGAAGGGAATATCCGTATTCCCGAAGCACGCTATCAGGTCATCCGTCAGGGCGGCGCCGAAGTGGCCGAGCTGTCGGGCGTGCGCCGTCGCGGCGCCCCGCTGGAGGCCGCGAACGCCACGCCCGGCACCCCGCCGCCCTCGCCCGGCCTGTTCCGTCTGAACATCCGGGTCAGTGCCGACAACCGCCTGTATGTGTCGGGCATGGGGCTGGAAAGCGAATGGCAGGCCGATCTGCGGATCACCGGCACATCGTCCAACCCGCGCATTTCGGGCGAGATCGAGGCGATCCGCGGCACGTACAGCTTTGCGGGCAAACGGTTCGAACTGGATCGGGGCCTGATCACCTATGAAGGCAATGAGCTAACCAACCCTAACATCGCGATCGCGGCATCGACCACGACCGAGGGGGTGACCGCGACCATCAACGTCACCGGCACGGCACAGCGCCCGCGCCTGTCCTTCACCTCGACACCGGCGCTGGCGCAGGACGAGGTTCTGGCGCGCATCCTGTTCGGTCGGTCGGTCACCAACCTGTCGGCGATCCAGGCGATCCAGCTCGCGTCTGCGCTCAATTCGCTGCGCGGGTCGGGCGGCGGACTGAACCCGCTGGGTGAGCTTCGCCAGGCGGGCGGCATCGACCGGCTGCGCATCCTGGGCGCGGACGAGGCGTCGGGGCGCGGCACCGCGCTGGCGGCGGGCCAGTATCTGACCGACGACATCTATGTCGAAATCATCACTGATGCACGCGGCTTTACCGCCACACAGCTGGAAATCGCGCTGACCCGCGCGCTGTCGCTGCTGTCGCAAACGGGCAGCTTTGGCGGGTCGAGCGTCAATCTGCGCTATTCGCGCGACTATTAAGGATGTGGCTTTCGTGCCCTCCCGCGACGGCCTAAGCTGATCGCGGGAGGTTTGCATGGCCGACGAATGGTTCGACGTGGTGGTGGTCGGCGCGGGCCTGTCTGGCATCGGCATGGCCCGCCAGCTGAAGGTCGGCTGTCCCGAACTGAGCTTTACCTTGTTGGAAGCGCGCGATCGGCTGGGCGGCACATGGGACTTGTTCCGCTATCCCGGCGTCCGTTCGGATTCGGACATGTTCACCCTCGGCTATCGCTTTCGTCCCTGGACGGGGCAGCAAGCAATCGCGGACGGTGCGTCGATCCTCGAATATCTGAACGACACGGCGCGGGACGAGGGGGTGGCCCCCCATATTCGCACCGGGCACCGGGTAGTTGCGGCGGAATGGTCCACGCCCGATGCGGCTTGGACGCTGACCGTCGATAGGGGGGATGGACGCCGCACCATCGGCTGTCGCTTTGTAGCGATGTGCACCGGCTATTATGACTATGAACGCGGGTACGCGCCGTCCTTTGCCGGGGAGGAGGCGTTTGGCGGGCCCATCGTCCACCCGCAATTCTGGCCGGAGGATCTGGCGCTGGAGGGGCGCCGCGTCGCCGTGATCGGCAGCGGGGCGACGGCGATGACGCTGGTTCCCGCACTGGTCGAACGCGGCGGGCAGGTGACAATGGTTCAGCGTTCCCCGACCTATGTCGTTGCCCGCCCGGCGCGCGATCCGGTCGCAAATGGCCTGCGCCGCGTGATCGGCGCACGCGCTGCCGGGCGGGCGATCCGCTGGCGCAACGCGCTGATCGGGCAGTTCTTCTACAGCCGGATGCGGAAGCATCCAAAGGCGGCGGCGCGGCGGCTGATCGGCTGGGTCCGCGATCACCTTGGCCCCGATTTCGACGTCGATACGCATTTCACGCCGCGCTACGACCCGTGGGACCAGCGCCTGTGCCTGGTACCCGACGGCGACCTGTTCACCGCCATTCGCGACGGGCGGGCCAAGGTGGTGACGGGCTCGATCGACCGTTTCGAGCCGGGCGCCATCCGTATGGAATCGGGCGAACAGGTGCCCGCCGATATCATCGTCACTGCGACGGGCCTTGAGCTGAAGCTGATGGACGACATGCCCGTCCGCATCGACGGTGAGGCCGTCGATTTCGCGGGAACGCTAAATTACAAGGGGCTGATGTTCAGCGGGGTGCCCAATCTGGCCTATTCATTCGGCTATACCAACGCATCCTGGACACTGAAGGCGGATCTGACCGCCGCTTATGTCGTTCGGCTGTTGAAGGCGATGCGCAAGCGCGGAATGCGGCAGGCGACGCCGGTCACAAGGGACGGCGATGCGGGCGATGAGGCGTTTCTGGACTTCACCTCCGGCTATGTCCGGCGGGCGATCGACCGGTTTCCGCGACAGGGGCGGCGCGCACCCTGGCGGTTGCACCAGAATTATCTGAAGGACGTGCTGGCCCTGCGGCTGGGCCGTGTCGACGATGCGATGGCATTCACCAACCCTGACCCCACGGCGTGAGCGGTGAAGTTTTTGCCGCAGTGCGGAACCGGGACGGGGGCGAAACATTCCCTTTGCGGGAGGCAATTTTGACAACAGACGATATTACGCTGCCTGCGCCGCCACATGACCTACTGGCGGGCGCGAGCCTGTTTCTCGATTTCGACGGCACGCTGGTTGAGCTGGAGGATCGACCCGATCTGGTCCATGCCGATGACGCCCTGATCGCGCTGACGCGGCAACTGGGGGAGGCGCTGGATGGCCGTCTGGCGATCGTCACCGGCCGGGCGAGTGGCCATATTCTGGACCTGTTCGGCGAAGTCGCCTTCGCGATCGGCGGCAGCCACGGGGTCGAGTTTCGCTGGCCGGATGGCCGCACAGCCACGCCCGATGTGCCCGCCACGCTACCCGACGTAATTGCCGAGCTTCACCGCTTTGCCGAGGGGCATGACGGCGTAATCGTCGAGACAAAGCCGTTCGGCGCGGGCCTGCACTATCGCATGGCGCCGCATGTCGAGGATGATGCTCGTGCTATCGCCGGCGAACTGGCCCAGGCGCACGGCCTGCATCTTCAGCCCGGCAAGATGATGGTTGAGCTGCGCGCCGCGACCGGCGACAAGGGCGCGGCGATCCAGCGGCTGATGGCGGAGGCTCCCTTTGCCGGAACCCGCCCGGTATTTCTGGGCGACGACGTGACCGACGAAGACGGCTTTCGTGCCGTCGCCGCGATGGAGGGAGCCGGAATCCTGGTCGGCGCGCCGCGCCCGACCGACGCCGGCTATCGTTTGAATGATGTAGCCGCGGTCCGCGAATGGCTGATCCGCGCGACGGAGGCGCTGTAATGACCCCCAGTCTTAACTTATGGCCGATCGGCAATTGCCAGGTGTCGGCGCTGGTCGACACGCAGGCCCGCTTCGTGTGGGGATGCGTGCCGCGCGTCGATGGCGATCCGGTCTTTTCCTCGCTGCTAGACGGGCGCGACCCTGAAAGCGACGACGCGGTCGGCCTGTGGGCCATCGACCTGCAGGATTGCGCCAGCGTCACGCAGGAATATCGGCGCAACACGCCCATTCTGGTCAGCCGCATGACCGATGCCAGCGGCAGCGCGATCGAGGTCATCGACTTCTGCCCCCGTTTCGAGCGGCTCGGCCGTACCTATCGCCCGGTCAGCTACGTCCGCATCGTGCGCCCCGTGGCGGGCAGCCCGCGCGTGCGGATGCGGCTGCGCCCGACACGCGGATGGGGCGATGCCAATGTCGAGCGCACATCGGGCTCGAACCACATGCGCTTCCTGCTGGACGGGTTGCAGCTGCGCCTGACCACCAATGCGCCCGTCGGCTTGTTGTGGGACGAGCGCCCGTTCCGCGTCGAGCGGCCGCTCTATTTCTTCCTTGGTCCGGACGAGAGTTTCTCCGGCGATCTGTCGACTGCGGTCGAGGAGATGCTGGCCTACACCACGCACCATTGGCAGCAATGGGCGCGCGGGCTGGCGACGCCGTTCGAGTGGCAGGATGTGGTCATCCGTTCGGCGATCACACTGAAGCTGTGCCAGCATGAGGAAAGCGGCGCGATCGTCGCCGCACTGACCACTTCCATCCCCGAACATGCCGGGTCGGAACGCAACTGGGACTATCGCTACTGCTGGATCCGCGATGCCTATTACACGGTTCAGGCGCTGAACCGCGTTGGCGCGCTCGACGTGCTGGAGGGGTATCTCGGCTATCTGCGAAACATCGTCGATGATGCCAAGGGCGGCGCCATTCAACCGCTCTACGGCGTGCTGGGCGAACCCAAGCTGCCTGAGGTGCAGGCGCCGCGACTGGCGGGTTATCGCGGCATGGGCCCGGTTCGTGTCGGCAATCAGGCCGCCGAACAGGTTCAGCACGACGCCTATGGCCAGATCGTCCTGTCCAACGTGCAGGCCTTTTTCGACGAACGTCTGTTCCGCATGGCGGGCGTCGAGGATTTCGAGGCGCTGGAGCGGGTCGGCGAGCGTGCATGGGAGCTGTATGACAAGCCTGATGCCGGGCTGTGGGAGCTTCGCACGCGGCAATCGGTCCATACCTATTCGGCGGCGATGTGTTGGGCGGCGTGCGACCGGCTGGGGAATGCGGCGGAGCGGCTGCAACTCAACGAACGCGCCGCATTCTGGAACGACCGCGCGCGCACGATGCGGGAGCGGATCGAAAAGGCCGCATGGCGCGAAGATACGCAGCGCATGTCCGCGACCTTTTCCGGCGATGATCTGGACGCCAGCCTGATCCAGCTTCTGGACCTGCGTTTCCAGTCGCCCGACGATCCGCGTTTCCGCGGCACGCTGGCGGCGGTGGAGCAGGGGCTGCGTCGCGGCAGCCACATGCTGCGCTACGACACTGAGGACGATTTCGGCCTGCCTGAGACGGCGTTCAACGTCTGCACCTTCTGGCTGATCGAAGCGTTGCATTTTACTGGCCGTGATGCAGATGCACGGGCCCTTTTTGAAGAAATGTTATCGCGCCGCACGCCAGCGGGGCTATTGTCGGAGGATATCGATCCCCAAACCGGGGAATTGTGGGGCAATTATCCCCAGACCTATTCGCTGGTCGGCATGATCAATTGTGCTGTCCTGTTGAGCAAGCCATGGAGTGCGATCCGTTGAGCCGGCTGATCATTATTTCGAATCGTGTGTCAGCGCCGACCGAATCCAGTTCGGGGGCACAGGGGGGGCTGGCCGTCGCGCTGGCCGCCGCACTTCGCGAATATAAGGGCATCTGGTTCGGCTGGTCGGGCGAAACGACCGAACAATTTACCGGCCATATCAACTTCCAGCGCAATCAGGGCGTGACCACCGCCACCGTCGATCTGGAAGAGCAGGACATCGACGAATATTATAACGGCTATGCGAACCGGACGCTGTGGCCGCTATTCCACTATCGCATTGACCTGGCAGAATATGAGCGGGACTTTGCCGGGGGTTATAGCCGCGTCAACGACCGCTTTGCCGACACTGTCCGCCCGCTGATCGAGGCGGACGACGCGATCTGGATTCAGGATTACCACATGTTCCCGCTGGGCAGCGCGCTGCGCAAGCGGGGCTGCGGCAACCGGATCGGCTTTTTTCTGCACATCCCATGGCCACCGCGCCGCTTGCTGGCCGTGTTGCCGGAAGCGACGGAGCTGGTCCGCCATCTGTTTGCCTATGACGTACTGGGCTTCCATACGCAGGAATGGCTCGACAGCTTTGTCGATTACGCCGTCGACGAAATGGGCGCGACGCTGGATGGCGACCGGCTGACGCTGGGCGACCGGAGCGTTCAGGTGATGGCCAACCCGATCGGCATCGACGCCAAGGAGTTTATCGAGGCGTCACGCTCGCCCACGGCGCGACTGACCTATCGCCGGATGCGCGATTCAGCGGTCGGCCGCGACCTGATCGTCGGGGTTGACCGGCTGGATTATTCGAAGGGGCTGGAAGAACGCTTCCTCGGCTATGAACGCTTCCTTCAGGAGCATCCTGAGGAGCGCAAGGAAGTATTCCTGCTCCAGATCGCGCCGCCGTCGCGCGCGTCGGTCGGCAGCTATCAGAAAATCCGCGCCACGCTTGAGGGGCTGTCGGGCCGCATCAACGGCGCCTATGCCGATGTCGACTGGGTGCCGATCCGGTACGTCAATCAGGGTTATCCGCGCGAACAGCTGGCGGGCATTTATCGCGCGGCGAAGATCGGACTGGTCACGCCGCTGCGTGACGGCATGAACCTGGTCGCCAAGGAATATGTCGCGGCGCAGGACCCGGAAGATCCCGGCGTCCTCATCTTGTCGCGATTTGCCGGTGCCGCGGCGCAGCTGGGAGAAGGCGCGCTGCTCATCAACCCGTACAGCGCCGAGGAGATCAGCGACGCGATCATCGCAGCGCTAAAGATGCCGCGCGACGAACGGCAGCGCCGCTGGCGTGGAATGATGGAGAATGTCCAGGCAGAGGACGTGGTCTGGTGGCGAAAGCAATTCACCGATGCGCTGATCGGAGAGGCGGTCGACGCATAATCACAACCGCTTCGCCGCCCCGTTGGACGGGGCGGCGCAGGCATTCTGACGTTCAGCCCGTAACGGGCAATCGCACCGTGCCGTCATCGTCGCGCACCATCGCGCCATAGGCCACGATCGCCGACAGCGGTAAAGCGGCATAGATATGCGGGAACAACTGCCCGCCCCGGCTTTCCTCCCAACGAACCGCATCGCCCAGCGCCGACAGGTCGACAGCGGCGACATGCAGGTCGGTTTGCCCCGCAAAATGCTTGTCGACCGTCTCGGTCAGCTGCTGCGCGGTCGACAGGTGGATATAGCCATCGGCGAGATCGACTGGCGCCCCGGCGAAGCTGCCATCCGCCTCCAGCGCCGCCATCTGTTCGGCGGTCAGCACCTTATAGGCGGTCTGGGGCCGGTCACTCATCCTCATCGCCCTCTTCCTCGACACGCTCGCTCAGCGTTGCTTCGCTGGTGCCGTCGTCGATAGTGATCGCCTTGTCCGCCTGAACCTCCGCCAGTTCCTCGCGCTCCTCGGCGACGGCGGCTTCGGCGGCGTTTTCGGGCTCCTGTTCCTCGTCAATGCGCGCGACGCCGACAACATGCTCACCATCGGCCACGTTGAACAGCCGCACACCCGCCGAACCTCGCCCAATGACGCGCAGCGACGACAGCGGCATGCGGATCATCTTGGCCTGATCGGTGACCAGCATAAGCTGGTCCGACGTGGTCGCCGGGAAGGACGCTACGACCGGGCCGTTGCGGGCGATATTGTCGATATTGGTGATCCCCTGACCCCCGCGCCCGGTGCGGCGATATTCATAGGCGGAGGACAGCTTGCCATAGCCGTTTGCGCATACGGTCAGGATGAACTGTTCGCGTTCCGCCAGTTCGGCCAGGCGTTCGGGGTTCGACGGCTCGCCCTCCCGCTCCGGCTTCCACGGGGCGAACCGCAGATATTCTTCGCGCTCTTCCGGCGTCGCACCGGCGCGGTGCAGGATCGACAGCGACATGACGGTATCGTCGCCCTTCAGCGTCATGCCGCGCACGCCGGTCGAATTACGGCTCTGGAACTCGCGCACGTCCTCACCGGGGAAGCGAATGGCCTTGCCCGCGCGGCTGGCCAGCAGAACGTCGTCGCCCTCTTCCAGCAGGGCCACGCCGATCAGGCGGTCTTCGGCGTCGTCGCCTTCGAACTTCATCGCGATCTTGCCGGCGGTCGGCACATTGGTGAACGCATCCATCGAGTTGCGGCGCACCGAACCCCTGGCAGTCGCGAACATGACGTGCAGCTTGCTCCACTCCGCCTCATCCTCCGGCAGCGGAAGCACGGTGGAGATCGTCTCGCCCGCCGCCAGCGGCAGCAGGTTGATCATCGGCCGGCCGCGCGTGGCGGGCCCGCCTTCGGGCAGGCGCCACACCTTCATGCGATAGACGCGGCCCAGGGTAGAAAAGAACAGCACCGGCGTGTGCGTGCTGGTCACGAACAGGTTGGTGACCGCGTCCTCGTCCTTGGTCGCCATGCCTGCGCGACCCTTTCCGCCACGTGCCTGTGCGCGGAAAGCGTCGAGCGGGGTGCGCTTGATATAGCCCTGCATGGTCACGGTAACGACCATGTCCTCGCGCTCGATCAGGTCCTCGTCCTCGATCCCGTCGGCGGCAGCGGCGATTTCGGTGCGGCGCGGGGTGGCGAAGGCATCGCGCACCTCGACCAGTTCGCCGCGCATCACTTCATACAGCTTGGCGCGGTTGGCGAGGATTTCGAGCAGCTCGGCAATGGATGCGGCCAGTTCGGCCAGCTCGCCGCCGATTTCGTCGCGGCCCAGCGCCGTCAGGCGATGCAGGCGCAGGTCCAGGATCGCGCGGACCTGAACGTCGGACAGGCGATAGGTGTCGCCCTCGACCTCCTGCTCCACCGCTTCGACCAGCCGAATATAGGGGGCGATTTCCGCGATCGGCCATTCGCGCATCAACAACGATGCACGCGCCGCCGCCGGGCTCTCCGAACCGCGGATGATCCGCACCACTTCATCCAGGTTGGTGACCGCGATGACCAGACCCAGCAAGATATGCGCCCGGTCGCGCGCCTTGGCCAGTTCGAACTTCGAACGCCGCGTGATCACTTCCTCACGGAACTTCACGAAGCTTTCGATGATGTCGCGCAGGTTGAGCAATTCGGGCCGGCCGCCGCGAATCGCCAGCATGTTGGCGGCGAAGCTCGACTGGGCGGGGGTGTGGCGCCACAGCTGGTTCAGCACGACTTCGGGCGTCGCGTCGCGCTTCAAATCGATGACGATCCGCACGCCCTCGCGATTCGATTCGTCGCGAATGTCGCTGACACCCTCGATCCGCTTGTCCTTGGCCGCCTCCGCGATTTTCTCGACAAGGGCGTTCTTGCCCTGCTGAAACGGGATTTCGGTCAGGATGATCGAACGGCGCTCACCGCGCTGTTCGATGGTGTGACGCGAGCGCAGGATGATCGAACCGCGCCCGGTGCCGTGCGCCGCGCGCACGCCCGAACGGCCCAAAATGATCGCGCCGGTCGGGAAATCCGGACCCGGCACGATTTCCATCAACTCGTCGACGGTGATCCCGCCATTGTCGATATAGGCGAGGCAGGCGTTGACGACTTCGCCCAGATTGTGCGGCGGCACGTTGGTGGCCATGCCGACGGCGATGCCGCCCGCGCCATTGACCAGCAGGTTGGGGAAGCGCGCCGGCAGCACCGTCGGCTCATGTTCCGAACCGTCATAGTTCGGCTGGAAATCGACCGTGTCCTTGTCCAGATCGGCCAGCAGCTCCCCGGTCACACGGGCGAGACGCGCTTCGGTGTAACGCATGGCGGCGGGCGGATCGGGATCCATCGAACCGAAATTGCCCTGACCGTCGATCAGCGGGACGCGCATCGACCAGTCTTGGGTCATGCGTGCCAGCGCGTCGTAAATCGCGCTGTCGCCATGCGGGTGATATTTACCGATCACGTCACCGACGATGCGCGCCGATTTGCGATAGGGTTTGTTATAGGTGAAGCCGCTTTCGCTGGCCGAAAACAGGATGCGCCGATGCACCGGCTTCAGGCCGTCGCGCACATCGGGAAGGGCGCGCGCCACGATCACGCTCATCGCGTAATCGAGGTAGGACGACTTCATCTCGTCGACGATCGAGATCGGGGAAACGTCCGAAGGGTCGGCGAGCAACGTCTCGTCGGTCAAGGCAGGCTTTCGCTTTCGTGTAAGGTTCGTGACAAGGCTCTAGACCCGTCTCGCTGCCCTAACAAGCCTCGCGCGCGCCCGCGTATCAATGCAGTGCGGCTCAGAAGGGGATTTCGGCGCCGTCCCAGGCAAAGACCTTGCCGCTGTCATGTGGCTTCAGCCCGTCCAGCACGTCCAGCAGTTGCAGCGCCGCCCGATCGGGTGCGAACAGCTTGCCCGGCGCGACATTACCCTGAAAGGGTTTGGACAGGCCGGTATCGACCGTGCCCGGATGCAGACCGACGACGATGGTGCGGTCATATTTGCGCCGCGCCTCGATCGCGATGTTTCGCAACAACATGTTTAGCGCCGCCTTGGACGCGCGATAGCCGTGCCAGCCACCCAGCGTATTGTCGCCGATCGAGCCGACGCGCGCCGAAAGGGCGGCAAAGGTCGGGGTTCCGGTGCGCGGGAACAGCGGCAGGAAATGCTTGGCGACCAGCGCGGGGCCGATGGCATTGATCGCATGGACACGCGCCAACCAGTCGGCGTCCAGATCCTTCAGCGCCTTTTCCGGGCCATGTTCAGCGTCGTGAAGGATGCCGGTTGCCACCATCACCAGCGCGGGCGGGGGCCCGGCGCCCACGCGTGCAGCGGCATCTGCGATGCTGGCCTCGTCGGTCAGGTCCAGCCCGTCGCGCCGCGACAGGCGCCAGACGCGCTTGAAACGCGCCTCTTCCTCGATCGCGTCGGCCAGTGCGCCGCCGATTCCGCCCGATGCGCCGATGATGACTGCCGATTGCATATGCGATTCGCTATTGCCAGATATCCCCCGCGTCAAATCGGCGCGGGAGCCGCTGCGTTCAAAAAGCGTTCAGCGCCATGATGGCACGGAGGGTCGCAAGCCCTTCGGCTTGAATGACGCAGCCGGGGCATTTAGGGGCTAAGTCCCCCGAGAGGAGAATTATACCCATGTCGATCGTGTCCAAGGCCGCACTCACCGCGATGCTGGCGCTGGGCGGCGTTGCCACCGTCGCTACCCCCGCCACTGCGGCCCCGGTTCAGAAGAAGAAGGGCAAGGAGGGCGAAGCCCCCGCGCTGAAGGTGGGTGAGGATTTCCGCAAGGCCGCCGTTGCCGCTCAGACCGCGCTGCAGGGGGGCGATACCGCGACTGCCGAAACCCAGCTTGCCGCCGCCGAAGCGCTGATCAAGAACGACGACGAAAAATACTTCGCCGCGCAGCTTCGCCTGCCGCTGGAAGCGCGCAAGAAGAACGTTCCGGGGATGAAGAACGCGCTGGACGTGCTGCTTGCCGACCCGCGCACTCAGGACAAGCAGCGCCTGATGTTCGTGCGCGGCGACATCGCGCGTCAGGAAAAGGATTATGCCGGCGCGCTCCAGTATCTGCAGCAGGCGCAGCAGGCGGGTTATCAGGACGAAAACCTGCCGTTGATGCTTGCCCAGACCCATTTCGACATGAACAACGCGCAGGCCGGCGTCGCCGAACTGGAAAAGGCGGTTCAGGCGAAGAAGGCGGCCAACCAGCCGGTGCCAGACGCATGGTATGACCTGGCCGTCGCCAAGCTTTACGGCGCCAAGGATTCGGCGGGCGTCAGCAAGTGGCTGAAGATGCAGCTGAACGATTATCCCACCGCCA
This sequence comes from Sphingomonas sp. IW22, assembly GCF_041321155.1. Taxonomy (GTDB): domain Bacteria; phylum Pseudomonadota; class Alphaproteobacteria; order Sphingomonadales; family Sphingomonadaceae; genus Sphingomonas. The sequence continues at coordinate 64,133 of NZ_JBGGWB010000009.1, forward strand.
AGAACTGGCGTCGTTCGCTGCTGGTCTATCGCGACAGCGCGCAGCTCGACAATCAGGGCAAGCTCGACCTGTTCCGTCTGATGCGTCAGACCGACAGCCTGGCCGACCAGAACGACTATCTGGAATATGCCGACATTGCGTATCGCGTCGGTCTGCCGTTCGAAACCAAGGCCGTGATTGAGGAAGGCCGCCAGAAGGGCAAGATGCCCGCCACTGCCCTTGCGCAGTTGCACAACGACGCCGTGACCGCGATCAAGAATGAAGGTTCGCTGGCATCGCTGGAGGGTCCGGCCAAGTCGGCGGCGAACGGAAAGGCCGCTGCGCAACTGGGCGACGCGTATCTCGGCAGCGGCAATTACGCCAAGGCGGTCGAGTTCTACAAGCTGGGCCTGCAAAAGGGCGGCGTGAATACCGAGGAAGTCAATCTGCGCCTCGGCAATGCGCTGGTCGGTGTCGGCAACCGCGCGGAAGCCGCAACCGCGTTTGACGCGGTGAAGGCGATGCCGAAGGCGGAGATCGCGACCTTCTGGAAGCAGTGGCTGGCCACCCCGGCAACAGGCGCGACCGCCGCGAACTGATCGCGCTTCGCGTACACGAAGAACGGGGTCGGCGGGAAACCGCCGGCCCCTTTTTCGTGCGGCTTCCGATTGCGGGGCAGCGCTTCTAAGACAGGCGGGTGTTCGTGCCGATGCTCAGCCCCGATGAATGGGAAACAGTTCGCCTGTCGCTGCTGGTCGGCGGCACGGCGGTTATGGCGACCTTGCCGGTCGCATTCCTGCTGGCGTGGCTGCTGGCGCGGGGGCGCTTTCCGGGCAGGGTGCTGCTGGATGCGGTTGTCCATCTGCCGCTGGTGTTGCCGCCGGTCGTCAGCGGCTGGCTGTTGCTGATGGCCTTTGCGCCCGCCGGGCCGCTGGGCGCGCTGCTGGAGCGGTGGTTCGGCGTCAGCGTGCTGTTCCGCTGGACGGGCGCGGCGATTGCGGCGGGCGTGATGGCATTGCCGCTGATGGTCCGCGCGATGCGCCTGTCGATCGAGGCGGTGGACCGGCGGCTTGAGGGCGCGGCGCGCACGCTGGGCGCGGGGCGGGTCGACCTGTTCTTCAGCATCACTCTGCCGCTTGCACTGCCCGGCGTGCTGGCGGCCGCCGTGCTGGGCTTTGCCCGCGCGCTCGGTGAATTCGGTGCGACGATCACCTTCGTCTCCAACATTCCGGGGGAGACGCGGACTTTGCCGATCGCCATCTATTCGGCGTTGCAGATACCTGGCGGCGATGCCCAGGTCTGGCGGCTGGCCGCCATTTCGGTCGCCCTGTCGCTGGCGGCGCTGATCGCGTCTGAGGCGTTGGCGCGGCGTCGGGGTGGCCATGTCCTTTGATATTTCGGTCGTGAAGCGGCGCGGCGACGCGCTGATCGCCGCGCATGTGCAGGGCGGGGCAGGGGTGACCGTGCTGTTCGGCCCGTCGGGCATCGGCAAGACGAGCATCCTCGACATGGTGGCGGGCCTGCTAAGCCCCGACGAGGGGCTCGTGCGAGTGGGCGATCAGACGCTGTTCGACGCCGCGCGCCGGATCGACCTGCCGCCCGAAGCGCGGCGGGCAGGTTATGTCTTCCAGGATGCGCGGCTGTTCCCGCATCTCAGCGTCGCCGCAAATCTTCGCTTCGGAGAGCGGCGGGCGCCGGCGGAGGCGCGCTGGATCGGTTTCGACGATGTGGTGGCGATGCTTGACCTCGGCCGTCTGCTCCGCCGTCGACCGCGCACGTTGTCGGGGGGTGAAGCGCGGCGCGTGGCGATCGGGCGCGCGCTGCTGGCGGCGCCGCGTTTCCTGTTGCTCGACGAACCGACCAGCTTCCTCGACCGCGCCCGGCGGGAGGAGGTCGCCCGCGCGATCGAGGATGTCCGCGATCGGTTGAAGCTGCCGATCCTGCTCGTCACCCATGACGGCGAAGAGGCGGAGCGGCTGGGCACGCAGATCGTCCGCCTCTGAACCCGCCGCCGCCACGCCGGACGCGCCGCCAACAAAAAGGGCCGCCGCCCGGTATCCCGGACGGCGGCCCCTTCATTCGGTCGACCTGAACGATCAGTCGTTCAGATATTCACCCGCATCCGCATCGGTGCCGTGACCCGACGGGGCCACGCTGGCCAGCGGATCGTCGCCGGTGCCCTGCGCATCACGCGCCGAGCGAGCCAGTTCCGCCGCATGCTCTTCCGCCGCCGAAGCAGGCGCGATGAGCGACGCCTCAGCCATCTTGCGCTGCGCGACGCGAAGCGCCGCATCACGCGACGATGCCGCAACACGCAACCGGTTCATGCCAGCCCCCGTACCCGCCGGGATCAGGCGGCCGACGATGACATTTTCCTTCAGGCCGTTCAGCGTGTCGATCTTGCCCTGCACCGAAGCCTCGGTGAGGACGCGCGTCGTTTCCTGGAACGATGCGGCCGAGATGAACGAACGCGTCTGGAGCGATGCCTTGGTGATGCCGAGCAGGATGGGCTTGCCCTGAGCCGGCTGCTGATTCGCCTCCAGCTTCGAGTTCGCTTCGTCCATCTCGTCGCGGTCCACCTGCTCACCGGCAAGCAGGGTGGTATCGCCACCGTCGGTGATCTCGACCTTTTGCAGCATCTGGCGAACGATCACCTCGATGTGCTTGTCGTTGATCTTAACGCCCTGAAGTCGATAGACTTCCTGGATTTCCGACACGAGATATTCGGCCAGCGGTTCGATGCCCAGCACTTCCAGAATGTCGTGCGGATCGGGGCTGCCGCCGATCAGGTTGTCGCCACGCTTGACGTAGTCGCCTTCCTGAACGTCGATTACCTTCGACTTGGGTACCAGATATTCGACGACCTCGCCGCCATCCTCCGGCTGGATGCCGATCTTGCGCTTCGCCTTATAGTCCTTGCCGAACACAACGCGGCCCGAAACCTTGGCGATGATCGCATTCTCCTTGGGCTTGCGGGCCTCAAAGAGTTCGGCGACGCGCGGCAGACCGCCGGTGATGTCGCGGGTCTTGGCCGATTCACGGCTGGCGCGCGCCAGCACGTCACCCGCCTTCACCTCGGCGCCGTCTTCGACCGACAGGACCGTGCCCGATGCGAGCATGTACCGGCCGGTTTCGCCCGAAGCATCGTCGAGCAGGGTCAGGCGAGGACGAAGATCCTCCTTGGCCTTGCCGCGATATTCGGTGACCACACGCTGAGTGATACCGGTCGCATCGTCGGCCTGTTCGGTCAGCGTCTTGCCGTCGATCAGGTCCTGATACTTCACGATACCGGGGTTTTCCGTGATCACCGGCATGGTGAACGGATCCCATTCGGCCATCCGGTCGCCCTTCGACACGACATGCCCGTCATCGAACATGACATATGCGCCGTAGGGAATGCGATGAACCGCCAGTTCGCGGCCGTCCATGTCGACGATCGCGATTTCACCCGAACGGCTGAGCGTCACGCGACGACCGCGCTGGTCCTCGATCACGCGCAGGTCGCGATATTCGAGCGTGCCGTCGACCGGTGCCTCAAGGTTCGACTGCTCGTTCAGCTGTGCCGCACCACCGATGTGGAAGGTACGCATGGTCAGCTGCGTACCCGGCTCACCGATCGACTGCGCTGCGATGACGCCGACCGCTTCACCGATGTTCACCGGCGTACCGCGGGCAAGGTCACGGCCATAGCACTTTCCGCAGACACCGATCCGCGCTTCGCAGACCAGCGGCGAGCGGATCTTCATGCCCTGAACGCCCAGCGCTTCGATCTGCGCGATCATCGGCTCGTCCAGCAGGGTGCCGATCGGGATGATGACCTCGTTCGTCTTGGGATCGACGACATCCTCGGCCGTGGTGCGGCCCAGAATACGCTCACCCAGCGAAGCGATGGTGGAACCGCCTTGCACGATCGCCCGCATTTCCAGCGCGCGTTCGGTACCGCAATCGTCCTCCATGATGACGCAGTCCTGCGACACGTCGACCAGACGGCGGGTCAGGTAACCCGAGTTCGCCGTCTTGAGCGCGGTGTCGGCCAGACCTTTACGGGCGCCGTGGGTCGAGTTGAAATATTCAAGGACGGTCAGACCTTCCTTGAAGTTCGAGATGATCGGCGTTTCGATGATCTCGCCCGACGGCTTGGCCATCAGGCCGCGCATGCCTGCCAGCTGCTTGATCTGGGCCTGCGAACCACGCGCACCGGAGTGAGCCATCATGTAGATCGAGTTGATCGGCTTTTCGCGGCCGGCCATCGGGCCGTCGTCGTAACGCTTCACAGCCTTGATCTCGTCCATCATGGCGGCTGCCACCTGGTCACCGCAACGGCTCCAGGCGTCGATCACCTTGTTGTACTTTTCCTGCTGGGTGATCAGGCCGTCCTGATACTGCTGCTCATAGTCCTTAACCAGCGCACGGGTCTCGTCGACCATCCCTTCCTTGGCGGCAGGAATGATCATGTCGTCCTTGCCGAACGAGATGCCGGCGCGGAAAGCGTGGCGGAAGCCCAGCGACATGATCGCGTCGGCGAACAGCACGGTCTCCTTCTGGCCGGTGTGGCGATAGACCTCATCGATGACGTCGCCCACGTCCTTCTTGGTCAGCAGGCGATTGACGATGTCGAACGGCACCTTGTGGCTCTTGGGCAGACATTCGCCCAGCAGCATGCGGCCCGGCGTGGTTTCGAACCGCTTGAGATACTGGTTGCCGTCCTCGTCGGTCTGCGGAACGCGGCTGACGATCTTGGTGTGCAGCGTCACCACGCCTGCGAACAGCGCCTGGTGCACTTCCTCCATGTCGGCCAGCACCATGCCTTCACCCGGCTCGCCGGTCTTTTCCAGCGAGAGGTAGTAAAGGCCAAGCACCATGTCCTGCGACGGCACGATGATCGGCTTGCCGTTGGCGGGCGACAGGATGTTGTTGGTCGACATCATCAGCACGCGCGCTTCCAGCTGGGCTTCCAGCGAAAGCGGGACATGGACGGCCATCTGGTCACCGTCGAAGTCGGCGTTGAAGGCCGAGCAGACCAGCGGGTGAAGCTGGATCGCCTTGCCCTCGATCAGCACCGGCTCGAACGCCTGAATGCCAAGGCGGTGGAGCGTCGGCGCGCGGTTCAGCAGCACCGGATGCTCGCGGATCACCTCGTCCAGGATGTCCCAGACTTCCTTGCGCTCCTTCTCGACCCACTTCTTCGCCTGCTTCAGGGTCATGGACAGACCCTTGGCGTCGAGGCGCGCGTAGATGAACGGCTTGAACAGCTCGAGCGCCATCTTCTTGGGCAGGCCGCACTGGTGCAGCTTCAGCTCAGGACCGGTCACAATGACCGAACGGCCGGAATAGTCGACGCGCTTGCCGAGCAGGTTCTGACGGAAGCGGCCCTGCTTGCCCTTGAGCATGTCGGACAGCGACTTGAGCGGACGCTTGTTGGCGCCGGTGATCGTGCGACCGCGGCGACCATTGTCGAACAGCGCGTCGACGGCTTCCTGCAACATGCGCTTTTCGTTGCGGACGATGATGTCCGGCGCACGCAGTTCCATCAGTCGCTTGAGGCGGTTGTTACGGTTGATGACGCGACGATACAGGTCGTTCAGGTCCGACGTTGCAAAGCGGCCGCCGTCCAGCGGCACCAGCGGACGCAGTTCGGGCGGAATGACCGGCACGACATCGAGGATCATCCATTCGGGACGGTTGCCCGAATCGATGAACGATTCGACGACCTTCAGCCGCTTGATGATCTTCTTGGGCTTCAGTTCCGACTTGGTGGTTGCCAGCTCCTCAAGCAGGTCGCGGCGCTCGCCCTCAAGATCGAGGTCCATCAGCATCTGCTTGACGGCTTCTGCACCGATGCCGGCCGAGAAGGCGTCTTCGCCATACTGATCCTGAGCGTCGAGCAGCTCGTCCTCGGTCAGCAGCTGATACTTCTCAAGCGCGGTCAGGCCCGGCTCGATGACGATATAGCTCTCGAAATAAAGGACGCGCTCCAGCTGCTTGAGCTGCATGTCGAGCAGCAGGCCGATGCGCGACGGCAGCGACTTCAGGAACCAGATGTGCGCGACCGGCGCAGCCAGTTCGATATGGCCCATGCGCTCGCGACGGACCTTCGAGACGGTAACCTCGACGCCGCACTTTTCGCAGACGATGCCCTTGTACTTCATGCGCTTGTACTTGCCGCACAGGCATTCGTAATCCTTGATCGGACCGAAGATGCGCGCGCAGAACAGGCCGTCACGCTCGGGCTTGAACGTGCGATAGTTGATCGTCTCGGGCTTCTTGATTTCGCCGAACGACCACGAACGGATGCGGTCCGGAGACGCGATGCCGATCTGGATCTGGTCGAAGGTCTCGGTCTTGGCGACCGGGTTCGCGAAGTTGGTCAGTTCGTTCATATCTTCATTCCCTCTTGGGAAAAACCGGGGGCGGGAAGGAGAGGGCGGGGCGCCGCCGCTTGACGACGCCCCGGCCCGTTACTCTGCCGCCTCGGCCAGCTCGTCGCCTTCGTCCATCGACTTGAGTTCGACGTTGAGGCCCAGCGAGCGCATTTCCTTGACGAGCACGTTGAAGCTCTCAGGAATGCCGGCCTCGAAGGTGTCGTCGCCCTTGACGATCGCTTCATAGACCTTGGTGCGGCCGACCACGTCGTCGGACTTCACCGTCAGCATTTCCTGAAGCGTGTAGGCAGCGCCGTAAGCCTGCAGTGCCCACACCTCCATCTCACCGAAGCGCTGGCCGCCGAACTGGGCCTTACCACCCAGCGGCTGCTGAGTGACAAGGCTGTACGGACCGATCGAACGGGCGTGGATCTTGTCGTCGACCAGGTGGTGCAGCTTGAGCACATATTTGTACCCCACCGTCACCTTGCGATCGAAACGGTCGCCAGTGCGGCCGTCATACAGGTCCACCTGACCCGATTCATCCAGCCCGGCCAAGCGCAGCATCGCAGTCACATCGGCTTCCACCGCGCCGTCGAACACCGGCGTGCCCATCGGCACACCCTTGCGGACATGCGTGGCCAGGTCGACGATCTGCTCCGGCGTCCGTGCCTCGATCTCGGCGGCGTAATTGTCGCCATAGATCTCGCTCAGCAGAGCCTTGACCGCTTCGGGCGGCTGACCCGCTTGCGGGTTCGGGTTCGCTTCACGCCATGCGTCCAGCGCATCGCCGATCTTGCGACCCAGACCGCGCGCGGCCCAGCCCAGATGCGTCTCGAAGATCTGCCCGACGTTCATGCGCGACGGCACGCCCAGCGGGTTCAGCACGAAGTCGACCGGCGTTCCGTCTGCCAGGAACGGCATGTCTTCCTGCGGCAGGATGCGGCTGATGATGCCCTTGTTGCCGTGACGGCCGGCCATCTTGTCGCCCGGCTGCAGCTTGCGCTTGATGGCCACGAACACCTTGACCATCTTGAGCACGCCCGGCGGCAGCTCGTCGCCCCGCTCCAGCTTCTCACGGCGATCCTCGAACTTCTCCTTGATGCGCTTCGCGGCCTCGTCATACTGGGCCTTCACGCCTTCCAGATTGGCCTGAACCGCGTCGTCCGCGACTGCGAACTTCCACCATTCATGCCGCTCCACGCTGTCGAGCAGCGCGTCGTCGATGACCGAACCCTTCTTCAGGCCCTTGGGCACCGCGGTCGCGGTCTGACCGACCAGCATGTCGCGCAGGCGCGACCAGGTGGCACGATTGAGGATGCCGCGCTCGTCGTCCGAGTCCTTCTTCAGGCGCTCGATCTCTTCGCGCTCGATTGCCATCGCGCGCTCGTCCTTGTCGATGCCGTGGCGATTGAAGACGCGAACGTCCACGATCGTCCCCGACACGCCCGGCGGCAGACGCAGCGACGTGTCACGCACGTCGGAGGCCTTTTCACCGAAGATGGCGCGCAGCAGCTTTTCTTCCGGCGTCATCGGGCTTTCGCCCTTGGGCGTGATCTTGCCGACCAGGATGTCGCCCGGCTCAACTTCTGCACCGATATAGACGATGCCCGCTTCGTCGAGGTTGCGCAGTGCTTCCTCGCCGACGTTCGGGATGTCGCGGGTGATGTCTTCTGGCCCCAGCTTGGTATCGCGAGCCATGACTTCGAATTCCTCGATGTGGATCGAGGTGAAGACGTCATCCTTCACGATGCGTTCGCTGATGAGGATCGAGTCCTCATAATTGTAGCCGTTCCAGGGCATGAACGCGACCAGCACGTTGCGGCCCAGTGCCAGCTCACCGAATTCGGTCGAGGGACCATCGGCAATGACGTCGCCCGCCTTCACCACATCGCCCACCTTCACCAGCGGACGCTGGTTGATGCAGGTCGACTGGTTCGAACGCTCGAACTTCATCAGGGTATAGATGTCGACGCCGCTTTCGCTGGCATCGACGTCGCCCGTCGCACGGATCACGATACGTGCAGCGTCGACCTGATCGACGATACCCTCACGCTTGGCGGCAATGGCTGCACCCGAGTCGCGCGCCACCGTCTCTTCCATGCCGGTGCCGACGAACGGCGCCTCGGCCTGGATCAGCGGCACGGCCTGACGCTGCATGTTCGAGCCCATCAGCGCGCGGTTGGCGTCGTCATTTTCCAGGAATGGAATGAGCGAAGCCGCGACCGAGACAAGCTGCTTGGGCGACACGTCCATCAGCGTGACGTTTTCAGGCAGCGCCATCAGGAATTCGCCCGCCTGACGTGCCGACACCAGTTCCTCGGCGAAGCTCTTGTCTTCGTGGAGGGCGGCGGATGCCTGAGCGACGGTGTGCTTCTGCTCTTCCATGGCCGAGAGATAGACGACCTCGTTGGTCACCTTGCCGTCGATCACCTTGCGGTACGGCGTCTCGATAAAGCCGTACTTGTTCACCCGGCTGAACGTCGCCAGCGAGTTGATCAGACCGATATTCGGGCCTTCCGGCGTTTCGATCGGGCAGATACGGCCATAGTGGGTCGGGTGAACGTCGCGGACTTCGAAGCCCGCGCGCTCACGCGTCAGACCGCCCGGCCCGAGCGCCGACACGCGACGCTTGTGCGTCACTTCGGAGAGCGGGTTGGTCTGGTCCATGAACTGCGACAGCTGCGACGAACCGAAGAATTCGCGCACCGCGGCGACCGCCGGCTTTGCATTGATCAGGTCGTTCGGCATGACCGTCGACACATCGACCGACGACATGCGTTCCTTAACCGCGCGCTCCATGCGGAGCAGGCCGACGCGATACTGGTTCTCCAGCAGCTCGCCCACCGAACGCACGCGACGGTTGCCCAGATTGTCGATGTCGTCGACTTCGCCCTTGCCGTCCTTCAGATCGACCAGCGTCTTGACGACCGCCAGAATATCCTCGGTGCGCAGCGTCGTCACCGTGTCCGGCGTGTCGAGGTCGAGGCGCATGTTCAGCTTGACGCGGCCCACGGCCGACAGGTCGTAGCGATCGGGATCGAAGAACAGGCCCGAAAACAGCGACTCTGCCGTTTCCAGCGTCGGCGGTTCGCCGGGACGCATCACGCGATAGATGTCGGACAGCGCCTGCTCGCGCTCTTCAGCCTTGTCGACCTTGAGCGTGTTGCGGATCCAGGGACCGGTCGACACATGATCGATATCGAGCAGTTCGACGCGGTCGATGCCGGCCTTGTCGAGGCTTTCGAGGTTTTCGGCCGACACTTCGTCGCCCGCCTCGATATAAATCTCGCCGGTCGCTTCGTTAATCAGGTCAAAGGCCGAATAGCGACCGAAGATTTCCTCGGTCGGGATCAGCAGCGTTTCCAGACCGTCCTTAGCCGCCTTGTTGGCAGCGCGCGGGCTGATCTTCTGACCGGCGGGGAAGATCACTTCGCCCGAGCTGGCGTCGACGATGTCGAACATCGGCTTCTGGCCGCGCCAGTTTTCGGCGGCGAACGGGATCTGCCAGCCACCCTGGCCGCGGACGAAGGTCACGCGGTTGTAGAAGTGGTTGAGGATTTCCTCGCTATTCAGGCCCAGCGCATAGAGCAGCGACGTGACCGGCAGCTTGCGCTTGCGGTCGATACGGACGTTGACAATGTCCTTGGCGTCGAATTCGAAGTCGAGCCACGACCCGCGATACGGAATGACGCGCGCGGCGAACAGATACTTGCCCGACGCGTGGGTCTTGCCGCGGTCATGGTCGAACAGCACGCCCGGCGAGCGGTGCATCTGCGACACGATGACGCGTTCGGTGCCGTTGACGATGAAGGTGCCGTTGCCCGTCATCAGGGGCATGTCGCCCATGTAGACGTCCTGCTCCTTGATATCGAGGACCGAGCGGGCTTCCGTATCTGGGTCCACCTCGAACACGATCAGGCGCAGGGTGACGCGCATCGGCGCGGCATAGGTGATGCCGCGCTGACGGCATTCTTCCTGGTCGAACTTGGGATGCTCAAGCTCGTAATTCACGAAATCCAGCTCGGCGGTGCCGGCGAAGTCGCGGATCGGGAAAACGCTGCGCAGCGTCTTTTCAAGGCCGGAAACGTAACCGATCGACGGGTCGCTCCGCAGGAACTGTTCGTAGGATTCGCGCTGAACCTCGATCAGGTTCGGCATCTGCACCACTTCGTGGATGTCGCCGAACACCTTGCGGATACGGCGCTTTGCCGTGCCGCGTTCGATTGCCTTGGTTGCCATAAGCTGCTGTTCGCCTCGTTCAGCCGGAATGTCGGGCGCGGGGGCCATCAAGACACGAAAAGCCGCGTGCTCCACAGATGGGAACCGCAGCTTCCAAGCGTCCTGAATTACCTTTACGACCCATTCGTCCGGCTCGCTGCGCGACGGCGTGCCATGTCCCGGTCGTTAAGGCAGTGTCGGGATATAGGCTGAACGGCGCCGGGTGTCAAACCGCCGACGCTTCGCCGCGCCATGGTTCAAGGGGGCTAGCCGCGGGCGCCCGCACGGGGATATGGCGCGCGGCCATGTCCGGTTTCCATCCGCTGTTCGGCGCGGCCATCGCGCTTGCCCCCCTGTCGCCCGCGCTCGCTCAGGAGGCGCCCGCACCGCAGCCCAGCCGGGTGGTGCCGCCCATCGACTATTCGCTGCCGCCGGGCGACAGCGTCCCGCAGAGCACACCGGCGCCGGCAACGGTGCCGATCATCGTGCCGACAGCCACGCCAACGCCGCGCGCGACCCCGACGCCCCGCGCCACGCCGACTCCGCGCGCCAGCGAAGCCCCGGCGCGACCCCGGCCAACGCCAACCCCCACGCCGAGCCCCACTCCCACTCCGGTGCCCGATGCAGCGCCGGTCGAGACGCCTGCCGCGGAGCCCGCGCCCGTCGCGTCACCTACGCCCACGCCGGAAGCAACGCCCGCGCCGACCGCGACCTCTGTCACGCCTGGCCAGGGTGGCCGGGGTGTTTCCGAGTGGCTGATCGCTGGTGTGATCCTGTTGCTGGCGGTGCTGGCGTTGTTCTGGTTCCGTCGTCAGAAGGGCGAGCCGGTGGCGGAGGTGGAAGCGGCGGTCGAACCGACGCCACGGACTGACCCTGTCCGACCCGTGCCGCCGACGCCGCCCGTCGCGCCACCTGCGGCCAAGCCCGCACCCGTTCCACCGCCACCGCCCCCCACACCGGTCGCGCCGGAGTCGCCGCAATTCCTGTCGCGCCCGGCCGGGCCGCCGCTTCGCCCGATGCCGCCCATCCCGTCGGGCACAATCACGGCGTTTCGCGACAAGCCCAAGCCCGCCGATGCCGGCTTCATCACCGCCTTTCGTCAGCCCGCGCCCGTGCTGGGCATCGACGTGTTGCCGGTGCGCGCTGGCGTGACCGATGACGATGCCGGCTTTGTCGAGTTTCAGTTCGTCACCGTGAATTCGAGCGACCAGACCGTATCGGAAATGATGGTGTCGGCTTGGCTGCTCAGCGCAAGTGCCGATCAGGACGAACGGATCGAGGCTTATCTTAACGAACGCACCGACCCGGCGCAGCATAACCGCTATACGCTGAACCCCGGCGAGCACCGCGAACACCGCGCGACGATGGGGGCACCGCTCGACCAGTTTCATATCGTCGAGGCAGGCGGGCGCCGCTTCTTCGCCCCGATCCTGCTGGTCGATACACGCTATCGCGGGCAGGGCGGCAGCGAGGGGCGCAGCAGCGCGGCCTTCATGATCGGTCGCCCCAACGCCACCACGGGCAAGCTGACGCCGATCTATGTCGATCGCGGCGCGCGCGTGGTCGAGGGGCTGGCCGCGCGACCCTATCCCCTGCGTCGGGCGCAAGCGAGCTGAGGAGTGCATATGAACTGGAAAGATAACCTGACCGGCGCGCGCCCCGCCTTTGTCACGCATCTGGAATGTGGGCTGACGGGCGAACGGTACGAGGCCGATGTCATTCAGGGCCTGTCGCGTGCAGGTCGACCATTGCTGGTTCGATATGATCTGGACGGCGTGCGCGCCGCGCTGACGCGCGAGGTGCTGGCATCGCGTCCGCGCGACCTGTGGCGCTGGCGCGAATTGCTGCCCGTGCGCCACGCCGCGAACATCGTCAGCCTGGGCGAAGCGGAAACGCCGTTGATCGCGCTTGAGGCGACTGGCGAACGGCTTGCGGCCCGTGCGCCGCTGGTCAAGGATGAGGGGCGCTTGCCGACCGGCAGCTTCAAGGCGCGCGGGCTGGTGATGGCGATCAGCATGGCCAAGGCGCTGGGCGTCCGCACCATTGCCATGCCGACCAACGGCAATGCCGGTGCCGCCGCCGCCGCCTATGCCGCGCGTGCCGGTATGGAGGCGGTGATCTTCTGTCCCGACGATACGCCTGAAATCAATGTGCGCGAGATCGCGGCACAGGGCGCGCGGGTCTACCGCGTCAACGGCCTGATCGACGATTGCGGCGCGCTGGTCGCCAAGGGCTGCGCCGAAAATGGCTGGTACGACCTGTCGACTCTGAAGGAGCCGTACCGGATCGAGGGCAAGAAGACGATGGGGTTGGAACTGGCCGAACAGCTTGGCTGGGAAGTGCCCGATGCGATCTTTTACCCCACCGGGGGCGGCACCGGGCTGATCGGCATGTGGAAGGCATTTGACGAGCTGGAAGCAATCGGCCTGATCGGGCCTCGCCGTCCGCGCATGTATGCGGTGCAGGCGTCGGGATGTGCCCCCATCGTCCGCGCGTTCGAGGCGGGAGAGCGCCACGCCGAACGCTGGGAGAACGCGCATACCGTTGCGGCGGGCATTCGCGTGCCACGTGCGGTCGGCGATTTCCTGATCTTGGATGCGGTGCGTGAAAGCGGGGGCAAGGCGCTGGCTGTCGGCGATCCTGCCATCGTTCGCGCGGTCGAACGCGCCGCAACCGAGGACGGTCTGCTGCTCTGCCCCGAAGGTGGGGCGACACTGGCCGCCTATGAACAGGCGCTGGCGGATGGAGAGGTCGGGCGCGACGAACAGGTGGTGCTGTTCAACTGCGCCACGGGGCTGAAATACCCCATGCCCGACAAGTCGCGTACGCTGGACCGGCACGCGCCGATCGATTTCGGGGCGCTATGAACGCGAGCCGGCGGCGGACCGTTTGGATCCGCCGCCGGTCAATCGCGTCACCGTATCGGTGAATTCGGGTCGAGCCGCATGTCGAGATAGCGGTCGACGCTGCCCATCAGCTCGGTCATTTCATGTTCGAAGAAATGATTGGCGCCGGGAATGGTGTCGTGGTGGATGGTGATGTGCTTTTGCGTGCGCAGCTTGTCGACCAGCTTCTGGACGGCGCTGGGCGTCACCACTTCGTCGCTTTCGCCCTGAATGATGATGCCCGATGACGGGCAGGGCGCCAAGAACGTAAAGTCGAACATGTTGGCCGGCGGCGCGATCGAGATGAAACCGCGAATTTCCGGGCGGCGCATCAGCAACTGCATGCCGATCCATGCGCCAAAGCCGAATCCGGCGACCCAGGTAGTCGATGCTTCGGGATGGAAGCTCTGCACCCAGTCGAGCGCGCTGGCCGCATCGGACAGTTCGCCGATGCCGTTGTCGAACGTCCCCTGGCTCTTGCCGACGCCGCGGAAATTGAAGCGCAACGTGGCGAAACCGCGGCGCTGGAACGTCTTGTAGAGTTCCTGCGTGATGCGGTTATTCATCGTGCCGCCCGCATTTGGATGCGGGTGCAGGATCATCGCAACAGGTGCGCGTGGACGCGGGGCAGGGGCAAAGCGCCCCTCTAGACGGCCTTCGGGACCGGGAAAAATGACTTCGGGCATCGGCTTCCTGTGCGGTTAAGGGCGCCCGGACCTGTGGCGCCTGCCAAAGCGACGGCTATATAGGCTGGGCGGCCATACAAGCAACGTCGCGAAAGGATCAGCATTGCCCGATCGCCTTTATCTGGACCATGCCGCGACCACGCCGGTGGTGGAACCCGCGCGTCAGGCGGTTGCTGCGGCGCTGGCCGACTGGGCCAATCCATCGTCGCCCCATGGGGAGGGCCGCGCCGCACGGGCCGCGCTGGAGCGCGCGCGCACGCGGATCGCCAGAGCCTATGGCTGGGACGGAGAGCTGATCTTCACCAGCGGCGCGACCGAGGCGCTGGGCATCGCACTGACCCGTGCGGAGGTGCCGCGCGTGCTGGTGTCCGCCACCGAACATGAAGCGGTGCTGCGCGCCGTGCCGGGGGTGGATCAGCTGCCGGTGCTGGCGGACGGCACGCTCGACCTGAACGCACTGGAGCGCGCGCTGGCGACAGGGCCGGCGCTGGTTGCCGTGCAATGGGGCAATAACGAGACTGGCGTGCTGCAACCCATCGCCGCCATCGCCGCATTGGTGAAGGCATCGGGCGGGCTGTTGCTGGTCGATGCCGCACAGATGCCCGTTGGCTGGGACGATGAAGATCTGCCCCAGCTTCACGCTGATTTCATCGCGCTGTCGGGACACAAGCGCGGCGGCCCGGCTGGGGTGGGGGCGCTGTTGATCCGCGACCTTGGCGCTTTGCGCCCGTCGGGCGGTCAGGAGCGTGGCTATCGCGGCGGAACCGAAAATCTGCCCGGCGCGCTGGGGTTCGAGGCGGCAGTTGGTGCGCCCGAGGATCTCGTCTATATGGCCGAACTTCGCGACCGGCTGGATCATGGTGTGGTTGCGGCGGGGGGCGAGATCGTCGCTCCTGATGTCGATCGCCGCACGCCGTTGATCTGCGCCTATCGCATGCCCGGCGTGGCGGCGACCGCGCAGCTGATCCGGTTCGACATGATGGGCATCGCGGTGTCGGCGGGCGCGGCCTGTTCGTCGGGGACGATGCGGCCCAGCCATGTGCTGGCCCAGATGGGCATCGAACCGCGCCCGGCGAGCGAAGTTATCCGCGTCAGTTTTGGCCGGTCGACCAGCGCCGCCGATGTTGAGCGGTTCTTGACCGCATGGAGCAGCATCCGCCGTGATACTCACATGGCGCCGCCCGAGGATGAGATACCGACATGATCTATCTCGACTATCAGGCGACGACTCCGCTGGCGCCGGCGGCACTCGCGGCCATGCTGCCCTGGCTTGAGGCGCAGCACGCTAATCCACACAGCGCTCACGCCCCCGGTCGCGCGGCCCGGGCCGCAGTGGAGGTCGCGCGCGCAGCGGCCGCGGCCTTGCTGCCGGCGGGCGGTCGTGTGGCCTTCACCAGCGGCGCGACCGAAGCGCTCAACTGGGCGATCAAGGGCACAACCGGCCCGATCGTGACGCTGGCCACCGAACATGCCGCTGTGCTGGACACCGTGGCTGCGGAGGTGCGACGCGGCCGCGAAGCGACGGTGCTGCCGGTCGGCACCGACGGCCTTGTCGATCTGTCGCTGGCAGAGGGTGCGATTGTGCCCGGCACCGGGCTGGTGGTGGCGATGCTGGTCAATAACGAGATCGGCGTGATCCAGCCTGTTGCCGCGCTTGGCGAACTGGCGCGCCGGGCGGGTGCCCTTATGCTGTGCGACGCGGTGCAGGGATATGGCCGGGTCGATCTGCCCGATGGCTGCGACCTGATCGCGATTTCGGCGCACAAGATCCACGGGCCAAAGGGCATTGGCGCGCTGTGGATGCGCGACGGCGTCGAGCCGTCGGCGCTGCTGCACGGCGGAGGGCAGGAGGCACCCGGACGATCCGGTACGCTCAGCCCCGCATTATGTGCCGGGTTCGGCGCGGCGGCACGGCTGGCGGCGGAACGACGTGCTGCGGACATTGCCCATGTGGCGGCTTTGTTCGACGCCGCATGTCAGGCATTGCGCGTCGCGGAAGCGGGAGGCTGGCAACTGAATGGATCACGCGAACATCGTTATCGGGGCAATCTCAATGTCCGACGCGACGGGCTGGATGTCGCGCGCCTGATGTCGGATTGTCGCGACATCGCTTTTTCGGCGGGATCGGCATGCGCCAGCGGCTCAGGCCGCTCCAGCCATGTGCTGCGCGCCATCGGCCTGTCGGATCAGGAGGCACGGTCGAGCATCCGTATCGGTTTTGGCCGCGATACCGATCGCGACAGTCTGGTGGCGGCGCTGGAGCGGATCGACGCTGCGGCGCATGGCCAAAGGATGGCGGCATGACACGGGTCCGCTTTGTTGCCGCCGACGGCGAAACCGTCCGCGAAGTAATTGCCCAGGCCGGCGACCGGCTGCTCGATGTGGCACAGACTGACAATCAGCCGCTGGAGGGCACGTGCGAGGGGCAGATGGCCTGTTCCACCTGTCACGTAATCATCGCGCCAGAGGATTTCGCGCTGCTTCCGCCCGCGAGTGAGGAGGAAGAGGATATGCTCGACCTTGCCGCCGGTGCGACGCGGACGAGCCGGCTGGCGTGCCAGATATGGATCGAAAACGGGTGGGAGGCGATGACCGTTCGTCTCCCGCCCGAGCGTCGTGACCTGTCGGGCCGCGCCTGACCCTCGGCGAGGCTTGAGGCCTTCCCCCAGCCTGCTAGGCTCCGAGGAGTAGGCAGGGGGGCAATATGAATACTGCGGGCGCGATACTGGTTTCACTGGCAATGGCGGGCGTGGCGTTGCCAGCATCGGCAGCGGCGCCGGAGCGCTGGGCGGGTGCATGGGGTTATGCCCCGGCCAGTGCGGGGGAGCATGACGCCCCGTTGCCGCCAGGCACCTATCGTTACCGCGTTCGTCTGACTCAGGCAGGGTCGGGCCTGATGCTGACCTTCAGCAATGCCGAGGGGGCGGAGGCGGTGGCGATCGCCGCCGTTTCGATTGGAGAGGCTGCCAGCGAGGAGGGTGTCGCGATTCGGACCGGCTCCATGCGCCCCGTGCGGTTCTCAGGCAGCCGCGGCGCGGCGCTCCCACCCGGTCGTACCATGTTGAGCGACGCTGTCGATATCGCGGCCGAGGTGGGGCGGGACATGATTGTCAGCGTCACCTTCTCGACACCCACCCGACCAGCACGCACCAATCTGGGTCTGCCCATGGCATTTGCGCCCGGTCTGACGGCCGATGATGCACCCGGCGATTCCCGGTTCGAACGGATTCAGGCGCGTGCCTATCTCTCGCTCGTGTCGGTTCGCGATCCACGCGCGAATTGCACTGTCGTCGCTTTCGGCGATTCGATCACCGACGGTTATCTGGCGCTGTCGACCGAGACGCGCGGCTGGCCGGGACGCTTGAGCGAAAGGCTGGCCGCCCTGGCACCGGAGCGTCGCTGTGGTGTCGTCAATATGGGGATCAGCGCCAACCGTATGCTGAATGGCGGGCGCGCGGTTCCGGCGCTCGACCGGTTCTGGCGCGATGTGGCCTCGGTTCCGGGTGTCACGCATGTCGTGCTGCTCGAAGGGATCAACGATATCGGCAACAGCGGCAGGGATGGGAACGCCACCGTCGACGCTGCCGCGCTGGTCGATGGCTATCGCCAGTTCGTCCGGCGCGCGCATGCTCTGGGTATCCGGGTTATCGGGGCGACCATCACCCCTGCACTAGGGGCTGGCTATATGTCGCCTGAGAAGGAGCGTGTTCGCGCGTCGGTGAACGACAGCATCCGTACGGGGCAACTGTTCGACGGCATGGTCGACTTCGACGCTGCGGTGCGTGATCCGGCGAACCCGACGCGTCTGCGCCCAGCCTTCGACCCCGGCGATCATCTGCACCCAAATGATGACGGGCTGCGGGCCATGGGGGAGGCGATCGACCTGTCGCTGCTCAAACCAAGCGATTGAGGGGCGTTTCGGGAGCGCACAGAGCTTTTTTCAGGAAAAATGCAAAAAGTTCCAAAAAGCGGTTGACCGGATGTGATTCGCCCCATAAATGCCCCTTCACCGACGGGGCGCACCGAGACGGAGCGCTGAGTTGGTCACCGAAAGCAAGGCGCACGGGTCGCCCGGAAACGGGATAGACGGTGCGTCGGTTTTTGTCGCTCTTTGACATTGT
>NZ_JBGGWB010000010.1 GCF_041321155.1 Sphingomonas sp. IW22
TCATATTCTGGAACACCATGAAGCTCGGCGAGGTCGTCAATACCCGGGCCGCCAGCGGTACCCATATCGCGCCTGATCTACTCGCCCACGTCTCGCCGTTGGGATGGGAACACATCAATCTAACCGGGGAATATCGCTGGCCCAAATCCTTAGCGTAGGATTCCGCCCCCTCCCGCAAACGCCCCCTGTGATGCTGGCGATGCGCGATGTGGGGCCGGAGGGGTTCGGGAAGAAAAACCGGGGCTGGAACAGCACCGAGCTGTTGAAGGACTGGCGCGAGGCGTGGAGCGCGCACGTCAACGAGCGCATGGCCGAGCTGGGGCTTGAAGGGCGGATCGACCATCGCTCCTATGAGGCGCAGGGGATCGCGCTGGAGCCGCAGCACAAGATCGGCCCGGCAGCATCGCGCAGACCGGAGCAGGGGCTTGAGGCCGAGCGGATCGAGGATCACGCGCGCATCGCCCGCGACAATGGCGAGAAGATCATCGCCAACCCGTCGATCGCGCTGGACGCGATCACCCGGCAGCAGGCGACGTTCACCACCCGCGACCTGGCCGTGTTCGCGTTCCGGCACAGCGACGGCAAGGAGCAGTTCGACCAGGTGATGACCGCGGTGCGCGCCAGCCCCGAGCTGGTCGCGTTGGGGAAGGACGGACGCGACCAGGAGCGGTTCACGTCGCGCGACATGATCGCGGTGGAGGCCCGGCTCGAGCGCAGCGCCGGCGCGCTGGCGGCGCGCGACGGTCACGGCATCGCCGATCGCCAGCGTGACGCCGCGATCGGCGCGGCCCAGGGCAGGGGGCTCGTCTTGTCGGCCGAGCAGCGCGACGCCCTCGACCATATCACCGGCCGCAAGGGGCTGGCGTCGGTCGTCGGCTACGCCGGCAGCGGCAAATCCGCGATGTTGGGCGTCGCGCGCGAGGCTTGGGAGCGGCAGGGCTACCAGGTGCGCGGTGCGGCCTTGTCGGGGATCGCGGCCGAGAACCTTGAGGGCGGGTCCGGCATCCAGTCCCGCACCCTCGCCAGCCTTGAGCACGCATGGGGGCAGGGGCGCGAGCAGCTAGGCCCGCGTGACGTGCTGGTGGTGGACGAGGCGGGCATGATCGGCTCGCGCCAGATGGAGCGGGTGTTGAGCCAGGCGCGTGACGCCGGGGCCAAGGTCGTGATGATCGGCGACCCCGAGCAGTTACAGGCGATCGAGGCGGGCGCGGCGTTCCGCAGCGTCACCGAGCGGCACGGCGCGGCCGAGATCACCGAGATTCGCCGGCAGCGCGAGGATTGGCAGCGCGACGCCACCCGCGCGCTGGCGACCGGGCGCACCGGCGAGGCGATCCACGCCTATGACGGCAAGGGCATGGTCCACGCGGCCGACACGCGCGAGCAGGCGCGGGGCGAGCTGGTCGATGGCTGGGATCGGCAGCGCCAGGCCGAACCGGGCAAATCCCGCATCATCCTCACCCACACCAACGCCGAGGTCCGCGAGCTGAACGAGGAAGCGCGCGGCCGACTTCGCGCGACCGGCGACCTTGGCGACGACGTGACGTTCAGCGCCGACCGGGGGACGCGCGCGTTCGCGCGCGGCGACCGCCTGATGTTCCTGCGGAACGAGCGGTCGCTAGGGGTGAAGAACGGCACGCTTGGCACGATCGAGCAGGTATCGGCCGAGGGGATGAAGGTTCGGCTCGACAGCGGCGCGCGGGTCGCGTTCGACGCAAAGGACTATGCCGCGGTCGATCACGGCTACGCCGCCACTTTCCATAAGGCGCAGGGCGTGACCGTCGATCACGCCCACGTCCTCGCCACCCCCGGCATGGACCGCCACAGCGCCTATGTCGGCATGTCGCGGCATCGTGATGACGTGCAGCTCCATTACGGGCGCGACGACTTCGCCGACCAGCGTCAGCTCGTCCGCGCCCTGTCGCGTGATCGGGGCAAGGACATGGCGGGCGACTATGCGCGCCCGGAACAGGACCAGGCCCGCGCGTTCGCCGATCGGCGCGAGATCCGGTTCCCGGAACTCGCGCGTGAAATAGTGGCGAAGGTCCGCGACAAGGCGCGGGGCATGTTCGCGGGGTTCCGGCCGAAGCCGGCGACCGAGAAAGCGACGTCGCCGGAGCGTGTCGCGGCCGATCGGCCGCCGGCATCCTCGCAGGCCCGCGCGATCGAGCGCTATGGGCGCGCCGCAGCGGATATAGGCCGGATGCGGGACAAGGGGTTGCCGGTGCTGGCGCACCAGGAACAGGCGCTGGCGAAGGCTGGCGACGCGCTCGACCAGGTGCGACCGCTTGGGAGCCGCGACCTTGCCAGCGCGATCGAGCGCGACCCCCGACTCGCGCGCGACGCGGCCGAGGGGAATACGGGCGGCGCGGTGAAGGCGATGGAGACGGAGCGCCAGGTCCGCATCGACCCGGAGAAGCGCGCGGACCGGTTCGTGGAGCAGTGGCAGGGCATGAAGGAGGCGCGCGCCAGCATGGAGCGTGCCGGCGACCGTGCGGGCGCTGATAAGTTGGGCAAGCGCATGGAGAACATGGCGGGCGGATTGCATCGCGATCCGCAGCTCGAATCCGTGTTGCGCGCCCGCGCGTCCGAGCTGGCGTTGCGCATGGAGCGGGGCCGGTCGATCGGGCAGGAGCTCGCGCAGTCGGTCGGACAAGGCCGCGACCGCGATCGTGGCATGAGCCGGTAAGGGGGACAGGTGACGGACGAGGACGATAGCCAAGGAGCCGACGCAGCCGAGGCGTTCGAGGCGATGCGCGGCGAGCTTGCGCTGTTGCGCCGCGCCGTGGAGGGCTTGGCGGCCGAGCGCGGCGGACAAGACATACCCGATTATTCCGAGACGCTGGGGCGGATGCAGCAGGGCGTGGACACGGCGGGCGAGAACATCGCGCGCATCGGCCAGTTTCTGAAGGCCGCCCCGGCGCTGGCGATGACGCCCGAGCAAATGGCGCAGCGGATCGCGGCGGCGGGCAACGCCGCCCGGCGCGAGGACCAGGCCGCGCTCGCCAAGGCGGGCGAGGACAAGGCCCGCGTCATGGCCGAGCTTCGCGCCATCGCCGGGTCCGCATGGACACGCGCCGACCAGAGGAACCGGCAACTATGGTTCGCCCTGGGCGGGGCGGTGGCCGGCATCCTTGCATGGGCGATCGTGCCGGGCCTCGTCGCGCGCGAGATCGCGCCGGCGAGCTGGCAATGGCCCGAGCGCATGGCGGCGCGGACGCTCGACCTTCCCCGTTGGGAAGCGGGGCAGCGGATGATGCAGAGCGCCAGCCCGGCCGCGTTCCGCGCGATCGTCGGGGCCGACAAGATCGTGACGGCCAACCGCGAGACGATCGACCGATGCAGAAAAGCGGCAGGCAAAGCAGACGAGGCGGTACGATGCACGATTAGGATCGCCCCATAGTAACCGCGTGTCTATTCCGCTAAGTAATTGATAATTATACCATCCGACCATAGCCTAACCGTAGCAGCCTTGCGCGGACCTAATTGCGAGTCGGTGCATGGCTTCACGAATAGGCAATCAGTACTAAGTTCAGTTAACCGTAACCTAACGGTTTCAATGCGACATGTAGGTGCGCTGAAGGCGCACTGAGGTGAATATGAGCAGCATCTCCATCAACGATGTCATGGCCTTGCGGAACGCCGTACTCGACAAGAACGCGGCGCTTCGGAATGTAGCGAGCAACCCGAATTCTGACACCGTTTCTGGGGCTACGAGAGGAGCGGCTTTTGACGCAGCGATGAACACCGCGCTGGGAAAGGCGGATAGCCCGAATTCCGTCTCAGGAGTGAGCGGAGCGGCGGGCGTGTCGCAATCAGGACTCGCGGAGCCAGGCGGCTTCGCCACCACTTTTCAGACGCAGCTTCAAAAAATTAACGCGATCAATGCGCGCGCTGGTGCTTTGACGGTCGCCTACGAACGAGGAGAGGAAACCGACATTGCGAAGGTCATGCTAGCGCGGCAGGAGTCCTCAATCGCCTTCGAGGCGACGTTACAAGTTCGCAATAAAGTGCTTTCGGCCTACAAGGACATCATGAGTATGCCGGTCTAGCGCAATCTGCCGAAAGCACATCCCTGGATCGGTAATCCGGTGCTGCGAATTGCCGGCACGACGCGCGATCGGATCGAGGCGCCGGTCGAGCGGGGCGGGCTGGCATGGGTCTTCACAGACACCGCGGGGCGCACCGACACGAGCGATCCGATTGAAGCCATCGGGGTGGAGCGTGCGCGCGAGAGCATGGCAGCCGCCGACCTGGTGCTATGGCTGGGGGATGATCCGCCCCCAGCTTCCGGCATGATCGCCGTCCATGCACGGGCGGACGACCCGGACCGCACGCACGTGCCAAAAACGTTCACGCGACAGTCTCTGCCGGCAATCCGTTAGGTGCCCTTCAGTTTCCGAGCGCTGTTGTGCATGGACACGATCTTCCATCGTCCGTTCATCTTCTTAAGCACGCTTGTGGCGACGCCGAGTCGTTCGACGGCCTCACCGGTTTTTGGCTCGATCCGGTAACGGTAGGTCTCGGTCGCAAGGGCAACCGACCCTTCGAAGCGGACGTCAACCTTGTAGTCGGAGAAGCGGAACGATTTGAACTGCTTCAGCTCGGGACCGAGATGATGAGCCAGGTAGGTGGCGTAGCTGCCCTCAGATGCTCCTGTCTCGAAAACCCGCGCGTCGGTCGTGAACAGTTGCTCGGTTCCAGCAGCGTCAAGCTTTTCGATCGCGTCCTTATACTGTGACAGCGCCGCCGCCACGGCACGTGTGTCAGTGGTGCGGGCGTCTGACTGCGCCCACGCTGCGGCAGGAAGAGCGATCGACACCGCTATAATCATCTTCACGCAGGTGCTCATTTATCATCTCCCAAAACAAAATTAGCCGACCTTAGGATATCTCCATTTGACGCATCAATATGGAGCAGCGGCTGACGTCAGAACGCGAGATGGTCGAGGCCGCCATGCATGAAAGAACCCCCTAGCCAACCCTGGACGGCGATGGCGATGATCGCGCCTACCGAGCCGACGACCAGCATGACGCGTGCCGTATCTCGGTAAAGGCTTGCGCCGCCAAAGCCCGAGTAGCTCCACTGCGAACGCACCGATGATCAAGGCGATCGGAAAGTGAATCACCACCGTGTGCAGGCAACCGAGCCAGCTTGCTAAGCGCTGTCCGAAGGTCTTGTTTTTGGTTGCGGCCTCATCGTGCCCACGACCCATCACCATGCCGAGCGCCAGTGCCGCCGCCAGCAAAGTCAGCTTCGAAGTCCGCATGATTCAGCGCTTCCCGCAAATTTGCTTACTTTGGTCAATACGTAGCGGCGGACGTTCCCCTCACGGCTCATCGTGCCACCAAGCGTCTGCACCGTTGCAAAATCGGTACGTTCAGCCCGAGCGAAGTAACGGTCCACTTAACGGAACGGCTCGACGCTGGCCGACCGGCGGCTTAGGTCTCGCTTTAACGAAGGGGGCATCGCAACGACAACATGGCCGCGCAACTTGATCAAATAACTACCAAAGAGGATCACGACGGCCTTGTGCGTCGGCTCATTACCCGTTGGCGTGACGATCCGGGCGCGACCTATCGAAGCTGGTTCCTGTGGGACGAGCGGCTGAAGAATTTTCGTTCGATCCGGCGCGGTATCACCCAGGTCGTCGGCGAGATCGAGCGCGGTTCGTTTGGCGTCGCCTATCGCGGATCGTCGCTCGAAACCGTCGTCCATTCCGTTGCCGAACAGCGCCAAATCTTCAAAGGTGCGGACCATGCGTTCCTCTGGAAACCGAAGCTGCGCATCCCCGACATATACGAGAGCCCCGAGAACCAGCGCGCGTTCGGCCGCCTGCTAGACGCCTGTTCGTGTTGCGACACGGCCGAGGAGATCATCGGCCATATCCACGCGATCGACCGCCTGAAGATCAAGGGGCTTGGGCCTGCTGTCGCCAACCTCCTCTACTTCCTTCACCCGACGCTGGTGCCGCCCTTCAACACCGCGATCGTCAAGGGTTACAACGCGCTGACGGGGGCGAACGTGAAGCTTGGGAGCTGGGAGCATTTCCTAGCGATGCGAACCGGCATCCTCGACCTCAACGACCGCTTCCGCGACCTTTTATCGAACGACTTGGGCGCGATCGGCGGCTTGCTGTTCGACATCGGCTCCGATCGCTACCCGGCCCCGCCGCTCGACGTGAGCGGCGCGGCTCTGGCGAGCTGGGGGCAGCGGCTCGAGGCGGCGCGCGAAGAGGCGCGCACGCTTAGCAAGGCCGCGCAGCGTGAAGGCGAGAACGAGCGCACCCATACCGAAATTCAGGCATGGCTTCGCGATCTAGGCTTGGCACTCGGCTATGACGTATGGATCGCCGCAAACGATCGCAGCCGAGCCTTCAACGGATCGCCCTTGGGCGCAGGGTGCCTTGAGCGCTTGCCCGAGACGATCGCGAGGTCGAAGGGCGCTGATTCCATCCGGCTGATCGACGTGCTGTGGCTTGAAAAGGCCGGCGATCACGTCGCCGCAGCGTTCGAGGTGGAGCATTCGACGTCGATCTATTCGGGCATCGTCAGGATGCTCGACCTGGCCTTGAGCGGTAGCGACCTTCACGCGACCGCGGGACTGTTCCTCGTCGCGCCCGACGCGCGCGAGGCGGACGTTCGTGCGCAATTGCAGCGGCCCGCGTTCAGCCGCGTCGCCGACCTCGACATATCCTACCTCCCTTACGGCGAGCTGGAGAGGAACCGCGAGGCCATCGCGCGGTTCGGATCGGGGCTGAAGGCGATCAAGGCCGTATCCAGCAAGCTCGCCTGACACGCCCCGCGCGAGGGCTGGCGCGGGGAGCCACGTATCCTCTAGCATGTAGAGGAGAGCTGCCATGACGATGCCTTCCCCGGCCCCCTGGCTCGACGCCGTGTTGATCGGATGGTTCGTGCTGACCGCGATATCGGTCGCTTACGTCGCGTGGGATGCCTTCACCCGCAACCCCGAGTTGCGGGTGATGAAATGGGGGTGGCTGCTGGTCACGCTCTACGGCGGCCCGATCATGGCCGCGGCCTATGTCCTGTCCTGCCAGGAACCGGCGAACGAGCGGCACGAGGACTTCGTTCGGCCGCTCTGGAAGCAGGCGTTCGGGTCGGCCATTCATTGCATGGCGGGTGACGCGACCGGCGTCATCGCCGCGGCCGCGATCACCACGGCACTCGGCCTGCCGATGTGGCAGGACGTGATTGCGGAATATGTGTTCGGCTTCGCGTTCGGGCTGCTGATTTTCCAGGCGCTGTTCATGCGCGACATGGCGGGCGGTTCCTATTGGGGGGCGCTTCGCATGTCGTTCATCCCCGAATGGCTTTCGATGAATGCCGTTATGGCCGGCATGATCCCGACGATGGTGGTGTTGATGAGCCGGGACATGGCTGCGATGCACGCCAACTCGCTTCGCTTTTGGGGCGTCATGTCGCTTGCGACGCTTGTCGGCTTCGCCGTTGCCTACCCTATCAACCTTTGGCTTGTCGGCGTCCGGTTGAAGCACGGCATGGGCACGGTGCGCGTACTCGGGCATGGCGGGCACGAGGTCGCCGCGGACCGGCAATCGGCTACGCCGATGCCGGACATGAAGCACGATGCGATGGCAGGGATGAGCGGCATGGGGACGGGCCCGCGCGTGACCGGACCGCAGATCGTCGCGATGACGGCGCTGACGCTCCTAATGCTTGGCGCGGGCATCATAGTTGCAACGCTGTTCGGCCGATGGGCGATGTAGCATCGCCTCGATCGACGGAGATCGCGACAAGGGGTGATTCCGCGGCGCGCGTATCAGGGGCAGGCGGGGACTCACACGGAGGTAGAGAGATGCACCAGATCAACCCCGACATGAAGGCGTGCATGGACGCCCTGCCACGAATGCCATGTGCCCTGCCTTCACATGGCGATGAACCATTGCCTTAAATGGGTGGCCAGCACGCCGTGCGGCAATTTGTCATTGGCGGTGCCAATTGGCAGGGAGGCCGAGGCTGTCCCGGGAGACCGAAACGCGATTGAAGACGCCGTAGCCAATCGACAGGAACTGGACCGGGCGACACGTGCCATCGCCGTGTTGCCAACGACCTTGAAGGAATCGCTGGTCCTCCGGACTATCGAGGGCATCAGCCAAGTCGAAACCGCACTGATACTCGACATAAGCGAGAAGGCGGCCGAAACGCGTCTCTATCGCGCCCGCCAACGGGCAGCATCGCTGTCGTAACAGCTTGGCCCCACCCTGTTCGGCAAAAAAGAAGGCACGAGTTTGAGGGGTAAGCGATCTGCCGTCGTATCGTATGCATGGGGGATACAACGGATGCGCGCCGCGGAGACGGCTTTTCGACCAAATCTGGGCAAGACATGGAGCGCGGCGACCAGAAGTCGGGTCAGGGCGCTTTTGCGGTTATGGATGCCATGCGCTGTGTCCTGGCAGTCGTAGTCGCGTTCGCACATGCTTGGTATCTCCTCATCGAAGATTATTGCGGGCAAGCCTCGGTCGCGGCTTCGGCCGGCTATTTTTTGGCTGGTTATGCGCATGCAAGCGTCATTCTTTTCTTCGTGCTCAGCGGCTTCTGGATCGCGCGCAGTATCGACAGACGGATCGGGGATTGGCATTGGTCAAGCTACCTGATCGACCGCCTTGCGCGATTGCTGGTCGTGCTAGTGCCGGCATTGGTGATCGGTGGAGCGCTCGACGCGGTGGGCCTCTACGCCCTCGAGTCATCGACCCATCTCGGCACGACCGAGACTTACGTGCTGCGCAAGGATGTCGTCGGCGCGCTCGAGTGGCATGTGCTGCTAGGCAACATTCTCTTCTTGCAGGGCATCGTGGTTGCGCCGTTCGGCACTAACGGACCACTTTGGAGCCTCGCTTATGAATTCTGGTTTTACATCTGGTTTCCGGCCATTGTCGTCAGTTGGAGGCAACGTCGCCCGTCAATCTTCTTAATTTTTATCAGTCTGGCCTGGATTACGCCATTCATGCTGATCGGCTTTGCTTGTTGGCTTTGTGGTGCTGCGCTTCATGGTATGACCAAAACGCATCTGACCGATTTTCCCCGATCACCGATTGGCCGCACCTGGCTGATCATTGCGAGCAGCATATTACCGGCAATACTTATCGTTGTGCGGGTTGTCGGACTGGAGGGCCTTGAACTGGCACTGGCGGGCGCATTCGCACTTTTTCTATATATATTGCTACGAGCGAATCCGCCAACGCCGCGCTGGTTGCGACCGTTCGCCGGTTATGGAGCAAAAGCCAGCTTTTCACTCTATGCCATGCACTTTCCAATCATGGCATTCGCCGCAGCGTTGTTAGTGGGCTCTGAGCGCTTACCACCAACGGCGGGCAACATCGCACTTGTTGGCGCTACGCTCGCACTTGCAGTTTTTGCCTGTGGTCTGTTTGCGACTCTCACCGAACGGCACACCGCGCGGGTACGCACCTTCTTCTACGCCAAGCTGTTGACCGTCCAGAAAGCGTGCGCGGGCCGTTTGGTATCCTAGAACTGCAGCAAGGCTTGTCGAATCGGTGAGGGGTGGATGGATTACGCACGTATCATCCACTGACTGTTATGGATGCGCTAGCCTGTCCGGCGTAAGCGTGGTCAGCAGGCCGTCTTGCGGTAGCGCCGGTAGCAGGGATGCTTGTCGCCTTTGACGAGGGCGCGGCGGTGCGGGAAGTTTTGGGTTCTACGACCAGTCATACGAGCACTCGTATGACTGGTCGGATGGAGGTGGTTGGCCGGGTGTCAGGCCGGCGCCGATGGTCGGACACGGAGAAGCTGGAGATCCTGGCGGAGGCGTTCCGACCGGGGGGTCGGGTCTGCGATGTCATCGCGCATCGCGAGGTATCGAGCAGCCTGATCTACACGTGGCGCAAGCAGCTGCGCGAAGGCAAGTTGGCCGGGGCGATGCCGTCGCTGCCGGTATTTGCCGAGGTACAGGTGGCGGAACTGACGCCGCCAGCGCCACAGCCGGCGCCATATCCATCGGGGCTCATCCAGATCGAGTTGCCGGGCGGCGTGCGGGTGAGTGTCGACGCAGGCGTGGATGCAGATGTGCTTGCACGGGTTTTGTCGGTGCTGCGATGAGCCCGGTGCCAGTGCCGTTGCCGACGCGGGTGTTCCTGGCGTGCGGCGTGACCGACATGCGCAAGGGGTTCGATGGCTTGGCGGTGCTGGTGCAGCAGGTGCTGGCGCAGAACCCGCATTCGGGTGGCTTGTTCGCGTTCCGTGGCAAGCGGGGGCATCTGGTCAAGCTGCTGTGGTTCGACGGCCAGGGGCTTTGCCTGTTTTCCAAGAGGCTCGACCGTGGCCGTTTCGTCTGGCCAGTGACAGCGACCGGCACGGTGACGCTGACGCCAGCGCAATTGTCGATGCTGCTGGAAGGCATCGACTGGCGGCGCCCCGAGCGGACGTTCACGCCGACGCTGGCAGGGTAGGAACGGCGGTTTTGCGCCACTTTCTCTCGCTCGCCGACCTGCAATCTGCTATGGAAACGGAGTGTCGGAAGCGCCTGTTTCCCCTGCTGATGCGACCGCGCGGATCGCCGCGCTGGAGGCTTCGCTCGCCCGGGCCAATGCCGCGCTTGCCGCCCGCGACCTGCTCATCGATACGCTGCGCGGACAGATCGCGCGGCTGCGGCGAATGCAGTTCGGCGCGTCGTCCGAAAAGCTGGGGCGCGAGATTGAGCAACTCGAACTGGCGCTGGAGGAACTCGAGACCGAGCGCGATGCGCCTGGGCCTGAGATGGTTGACCCTGGCGTGGCGGTTCGGCCGGTGCCCGTCCGCAGTCTGCCCGGACATCTGCCGCGCGAGGAGGTCGTCCACGAGCCGGCGTCGGGTGCCTGCACCTGCCCGGACTGTGGCGGTGCGTTGCGCGCGCTCGGCTTGGACACACACGAGATGCTCGACATTGTGCCGGTGCGCTGGCGCGTCGTGCGCAACGTCCGCCCCAAATACAGTTGCCGGGTATGCGAGAAGATTGTCCAGGCACCCGCACCGGTGAGCGCTGTGGCCAGAGGCAAGGCGACCTTCGCGACGCTGGCGCACGTCGTCGTCTCCAAGTTCGACCACCATCTGCCGCTCTACCGCCAGGCCGAAATGATGGCAGCGCAAGGTATCGACATCGACCGCTCGACATTGGCGAGCTGGACCGGACAGGCCGCAGCACTTCTCGACCCCATCGTCAGCCGCATCCGCGACGAGGTGCTCAAGGCCGACAAGATCCATGCCGACGACACGCCGGTGCCGGTGCTCGACCCCGGCCGGGGCAAGACCGCGACTGGCCGGTTATGGGTGTACGCGGCCGACGACCAGGCATCCGGCAGCACGGCGCCGCGCGCGACCTGGTATCGCTTCACGCCAGACCGCACCGCCGCGCACCCGCTGTCTCATCTCGCCGGCTTCCGCAACTTCCTGCAGGCGGATGCCTATGCCGGTTATGACGGACTGTATCGGGGTGGCGTCACCGAGGTGGCATGCTGGGCACATTTCCGGCGCAAGGTCTTCGACCTGCACGAACGGTCGCCTACACCGCTGACCACCGATATCCTCGAGCGGATCGGCACGCTTTACGCTGTCGAGGCCGAGGTCCGTGGCCAACCACCCGACGTGCGATGGCGAGCCCGACAGGAGAAAAGTCGACCGCTGGTCGACGCCTTGCGCGAGGTGCTCGACGCCAGCTTGCGCCGCCTGTCGTCGAGGTCCGACATGGCAAGGGCCATCGCCTATGGCACGAAACGCTGGCTAGCGCTGTCGCGCTTCCTGGGTGATGGTCGCCTGGAGATCGACAACAATATCGCGGAGCGTGCGCTGCGCGGTGTCGCGGTCGGACGCCGCAACTGGCTGTTCGCCGGTTCGCGCGCAGGCGGCGAGCGGGCCGCGGCCATCTACACCATCATCCAGACGTGCAAGGCGAACGGCGTCGACCCACCGGCGTATATCGCCGATGTCATCGCCAAGGTGGCCGGTGACTGGCCAGCCAGCCGCTGGGACGAACTCATGCCGTGGAACTGGTCCCCCGAACCTGCCAGACTGGCGGCATGAGCGTCGAGACCATCGCCCGCCTGCATATCATCCTCAACGACATCGAACCCGCCATCTGGCGCCGGGTCGACGTGCCGGCCACCGCCAGCCTCAAGATGCTCCACGACATCGTCCAGGCTGCGATGGGTTGGGAGGACTATCATCTGTGGCATTTCGAGGCCGCCGATCGGCGCTACGGCATCCCCGACCCAATGTGGCCGGAGAGCGGCATGACCGCTGCAAAGAACGTGAAGCTCGCGACGCTCATCAACCGGGGCGTGCGGGAGTTCGTCTATACCTACGACATGGGCGACGACTGGCGGCACACCATCACCGTCGAGACGGTCGGCCCCGGCGAACCCGACGTCAAATATCCGTGCTTCGTCGACGGGGAACGGCGCTGCCCGCCCGAAGATGTCGGCGGCTTGCCCGGGTTCGAGATGTTCCTCGATGCCATGGCCGACCCCGGCCACGAAGAACACGACCGCTTACGTGAATGGTATGGCGGCCCCTACAACGCCGACGACATCGACGAACGCTTCACCCGCCGCGCCGTCGCCGCCATCGCCATCCGCCGCCACGCCGGCAAACTCGCCTACCAAAAGAGCCGCACTCAATAGCAAGGCGGTCTGCTGCCCACGCTTACTGTCCGGCGACGCGCGACACGGCGCGGCGCACTTATGCGGGCGGGCGGCATCAACACGGGAGAGTAGCGATGATGAAGAACGCATATGTGAGCTTGGCGGTGCAGACCGTCGTCAGCGGCATCATCATGTATTTCGTTATGTTCGTGATGATCGACAGTTTAGGCAGCTTCTACAACAACCTGAATATGTTCTATATGACGCTGATGATGGTCGCGCCGATGGTAGTCGCGATGATCCTCGCCATGCGCCATATGTTTCCTTCCAGGGCGGCGAACAGCGCACTAATTATCGGCTCGATCGCGGTCTTCCTCGGCAGCTACGCGCTGATCCGGACGCAGACGACGATCGGAGACCGGGCGTTCACGCGGTCGATGATTCCGCATCACTCGGGCGCGATCCTGATGTGCCAAGAGGCGTCGCTCCGTGATCCCGAGTTGAAAGCGCTATGCGGCGAAATCATCAAGGGGCAGCGCCGCGAGATCGATCAGATGAAGGCCATTCTTCCCCGGCTTTGAACCGAAGCGCGACTGATAGGACAAGCCACCCAACGATTATCGCTTCGGCGGATGAGGGGGGCGCGCTTCCGGCGCGTAGAAAATTGACACGACCCGAGGAGATCGAGCTGCGTATTGTACCCGTGCTGGCGACCCTTGCCTTGCTCGCTACCCCGGCCCTAGCCCAGCAGGCGGGGCATCAGGGCATGAACCATCAAGGCATGGATCATTCCAAGATGATGCAGCCAACCGCGGCCAACCCCTACGGCCCGGCCGAGATGGACATGCACCAGAAGATGATGGCGGCGAAGGGAGCCGATGCCGGCGAGACGTGGATTCGCAAGATGATCGAGCATCACCGCGGTGCGGTCGCGATGTCGCAGATCGCGCTTCGCAGTTCCCAGAATGCAGAGGTCCGGGGCGAGGCGCAGAAAGCCATCACAAGCCAGAACCGCGAAATCGCGACCCTGAATGCGATGCTCCGCAAAATGGGCAAGCCTGCTCAATAACCGCATGGTCCCGCTCCAATCGGACGGGACCGCCAACGATGCTTCGACCAAGATCTGTATGCGCTACCTGATCGCCGCGCTGGCGCTGGGCGTTCGTCGGACGACCTTGGCGGCGACGTGACGGTGAAGGCCGAGCGGGGGACACGCCAGTTCGCGACCGGCGACCGCATCATGTTCCTTCGCAACGAACGGGGCATGGGGGTCAAGAACGGCACGCTCGCCCGATCGAGCGGGTATCGCCCGAGGGCATGGCGGTGCGCCTCGATGACGGGCGCGGTGTCGCGTTCGACACCAAGGATTATGCCCATGTCGATCATGGCTATGCCGCCACCATCCATAAATCGCAGGGGGTGACGGTCGATCGCGCCCCTGTCCTCGCCACCCCCGGCATGGACCGGCACAGCGCCTATGTCGGCATGTCGCGGCATCGCGACGACGTGCATCTCCATTACGGCCGCGCGACTTCGCCGACCAGCGCCAGCTCGTCCGCGCCCTGTCGCGCGACCGGGGCAAGGGACATGGCGGGCGACCATGCCCGGCCCGAGCAGGACCAGGCCCGCGCGTTCGACCGGTTGCGTGCCGCGATAGAAGGTCAGGACCGTGAGCTGGCATTGCTACGCCGTGCCGTGGAGGGCTTGGCGGCCGAGCGCGCCGCGCGATCAACGTGCCCGACTACAGCAAGGCGCTTGGCGTGCTTCAGCAGGGCGTGGACACGGCGACCGGCCGCATCGACCATGTTGTCCATATTCTTTCCAAAGCCCCGGTCATGGCGATGACGCCCAAGCAGATGGCGCAGCGCATCGCGGCGTGAACGCTCGGCCTACCACGTTGGGAAGCAGGGCAGCGCCTAATGCAGAGCGCCAGCCCGACCGCGTTCCGTGGGATCGTCGCGGCCGACAGAATCGTGACGGTTAATCGCGAAGCGATTGAAAGGTGCGTAGAAGCTGCTGCGAAAGCCCGTGAGACGGTGCGATGCACCGTCAAGGTCGCGCCCGCCCCATAAAGTAACAACGCGGACTTTTGAGGCTTCAGCCGGTGTCATGACCGTTTCAGGCCGGTGCACTTATGATCGCGAGGCGGGCGCGTGCGGATCAACGCACAATCCTTTTACGCGCCCGCCCCGAAAGCCCTCAGGCAAAATAGGGCTCTCTATTGCGTCACCGCGAAGCCGGCCTTCTCTATGGCCCGCTTGAGTTGCTGTACATCGGCCGTCGAGTTTACCGAAACGGTCTTGCTCGCCAAGTCGACGTTGACGACGGCCTTGGCATCGACGCGCTGAAGCGCGCTGGTCACACCGCGCGCACAGCCTCCGCAGGTCATTCCCTGAACTTTGAAATCGATCATCTTCGTTCTTCCATGAGGTGGATGAAGCAGATGTGGGGTTTGACACTGTGTCAGGGTCAAGGGGTGTATTTAGCTGTTGACCTTGACACGATGTGAGGGACGATAAGGCCATCGACTCAGTAGTGGAGACGACCATGAGCGCCCCGGCGCAGCTGCCAATGCAGACACAGGCGAGAAGCGAAGACAGGCTGTCGCTGGCCATCGATGGCATGACCTGCGCGACGTGTGTCGGGCGGGTGGAGCGCGCCATCGCCGGGGTGCCGGGCGTCGCCGGCGTCTCGGTCAATCTCGCGACGGAGCGCGCGAACGTCGAGTTCGTCGATGGACGATCCGATGTCGCTGCCGTAGCCGATGCGGTTCTTGCGGCGGGCTACACCCCGTTGACGCAAACGACCGAGTTGACGATCACGGGCATGACCTGCGCCTCATGTGTCGGCCGGGTCGAGAAGGCGCTGCTGAAAGTGCCCGGCGTCCGCTCCGCGAGTGTCAACCTGGCAGCCGAGACGGCGCGGATCGAAACGGTGGGTGGCGTCCCCACTTATGTCTTGGTCGAGGCCGTCGAAAGCGCTGGTTACACCGCATTCGCGCGCACCGGATCGGCGGAGGCGGAACGAAGCGCCGAGGACGCCCGCCGCGACGCAGCCGCAACAAGAGAGCTCCGCCACGTGCTGATCGCCGCGGCGCTGTCGCTGCCGCTGGTCGTTCCGATGCTGCTGGCCCCGTTCGGTATCGAGGTGGCGGTGCCGGGCTGGATCCAGCTGCTGCTCGCGACGCCCGTGCAGTTCTGGCTGGGCGCGCGCTTCTATCGCGCGGGTTGGAAGGCCGCGCGCGCCCGAACCGGCAACATGGACCTGTTGGTCGCGATCGGCACATCGGCCGCCTACGGGCTCAGCCTCTACCAGCTGCTGTTCGCGCCGATGCACGGCATGGATGCGCATTATTACTTCGAGGCTTCGGCCGTCGTCATCACCCTTATCCTGCTCGGCAAATGGCTCGAAGGCCGCGCCAAGCGTCAGACCGGAGAGGCGATCCGCGCGCTGATGGCGCTGCGGCCCGACCAGGCTCGCGTTGTCGGCACCGACGGCAGCGAACGAGAGATTGCCCTGGCGGAGGTGCGCTCGGGTGACCGCGTCCGCGTCCGGCCCGGCGAGCGCATCCCCGTCGATGGACGACTGATCGAGGGAGCAACCCATGTCGATGAATCCATGCTCACCGGAGAGAGCCTTCCGGTCGCCAAGGCCGCTGGAGACCCAGTGACCGGCGGATCGATCAACGCGGACGGCCTCATCCTGGTCGAGACGACGGCGGTGGGGGCTGAGACCACCCTCGCTCGCATCGTGCGCCTTGTCGAAAGCGCGCAGGGCGCCAAGGCTCCGATCCAGCGGCTCGTCGACAAGGTCAGCGCCGTGTTCGTGCCAATCGTCCTCGTCATAGCCGCGCTGACCCTCGCCGGCTGGCTGATCGCCGGCGCCGGAGTGGAAGTCGCGATCCTGAACGCGGTCGCGGTGCTCGTCATCGCCTGTCCGTGCGCGCTCGGCCTGGCCACGCCGACCGCGATCATGGCCGGCACGGGCGTTGCCGCGCGGGCCGGTGTCCTCATCAAGGACGCGGAGGCGCTGGAGACCGCGCACCGCATCAACATCGTCGCGTTCGACAAGACCGGCACGCTGACCGAGGGCAAGCCCTCGCTGCTGGCCGCACTGCCGGCCGAGGGGGCCGAACGCGCCGAGCTGATCGCGCTCGCCGCGGCGCTTCAGGCTGGAAGCGAGCATCCGCTCGCCCGGGCCGTCTTGGCGTGGGCCAGCTCGGAAGGCGTCGAACCCGCCCGCGCCAACGGGATGCGCGGCCTGCCCGGCCGCGGGGTTGCTGCAGACGTCAACGGCCGCAACCTGATCCTCGGCAGCACGCGCTTGATGGACGACGAAGCTATCGTGATGACACCGCTGGCGAGTGAGGCGGCCAGGCTGGAAGCCGAGGGACGGACGGTCTCCTGGGTCGCGGAACGCGCGCCCGAACGCCGCCTTCTCGGCCTTCTGGCGTTCGGCGACGAGGTCAAGGCTTCCGCCGCTGCTGCCGTGGCGGCGCTGCATGGCCGTGGCATACGCAGCGTGATGCTGACCGGAGACAATGCGGGAAGCGCCCGCGCAGCGGCGGCCAAGCTCGGCATCGACGATTTCGTTGCCAATGTCCTGCCGGAAGGAAAGTCGGATGCGGTAGCAGCATTGCGGGGCGGGGACCGCACGGTCGCGATGGTCGGGGACGGCGTCAACGACGCCCCTGCCCTCGCTGCAGCAGATGTCGGCATCGCCATGTCAACCGGAACAGACGTTGCGATGCACGCAGCGGGCATCACGCTGATGCGGGGCGATCCGCGCCTGGTCGCGGACGCGATCGACATCTCCAAACGGACATATTCCAAGATCCGCCAGGGGCTGTTCTGGGCGTTCATCTACAACCTGGTCGGCATCCCGCTGGCAGCGTTCGGGTATCTAAGCCCGGTGATCGCCGGCGCGGCGATGGCGCTGTCGAGTGTCAGCGTCGTCGCCAATGCTCTGACGCTTCGCCGTTGGCGTCCGACAGCGGCTTGAGGAGGCGATACGTGAATATAGGACAGGCGGCCAAAGCTTCGGGCGTCAGCCAGCGGATGATCCGCCATTATGAGGCGATCGGCCTCATTCCGAAGGCCACGCGGCGTGATTCCGGCTACCGCGACTATGACGAACGCGAAGTCCACATGTTGCGCTTCATCGGCCGCGCACGCGATCTGGGCTTTCCAATTTCGGAGATCGGCCAGCTCGTCGCGCTGTGGCAGGACGGCGATCGGGCGAGTGGTGAGGTCAAGGCCCTCGCGCTTGCACGAGCCGCGGAGATGGAGCGCAAGGAGCACGAGCTCCGAGCGATGCGCAAGTCGCTCGAAGATCTGGCGCGTCGCTGCGCGGGCGGAGATCGACCGGATTGCCCGATCCTGGACGATCTTGCGATCGGAGTGGAACATGTGAGTCTGCGTTGCGTTAAAGAAAAGGGTTGACCTTGGACCATGGTCCGAGCCGCAAGGACGGTGAAGTCCCGACCCCGGCGAGGGAAAGCGCCAAGAACCGCGTATATACAAGGGGAGGGGGGCGCATATGGAAGGAAAGACAATGCATCAGATCGATCCCGAGATGAAGGCGTGCATGGACGCCTGCCATGAATGCCACATCACCTGCCTTCACATGGCGATGAATCACTGCCTGGAGGCGGGCGGGCGACACGCCGAGCCTCAGCACATGAAGCTGATGCTGGACTGTGCTCAGATTTGCAGTGTCGCGATCGACTTCATGGCGCGCAAGTCCGAGCACCACCGGCATATCTGCCGCGAGTGCGCCGAGATTTGCCGGGCGTGCGCGTCGAGCTGCGAAGGGCTGGACGGCATGGAGGATTGCGTCGCCGCGTGTCGCAAGTGCGCCGACGCTTGCGACAAGATGGCCGCGTAAATGGCCCGAGGGCGGCGCTTTCCCCGCCGCCCTCCCGTTACATTGCGAGCCAAGGCGCGTGAGACGGTGCGATGCACGGTCAGGGTTGGCAGCAACGCTTTAGAGAGGGGCGTCACCTGCCCTGCCGCTAGGCTAGCGGCCCGCCCGTCCGCGGCTTGGCGCGGCGGTTCCAGGCGAACCCGATCATGATCGCGGCAAGCATCAGGAGTTGTGCCAGCACCGACTGAAATGTCGGGAACAGGCCCAACATCGAGATACGTGGCACGCTGGCGAGCGGCGCTATGTCGATGATCCCCGCCTCTTGGAGAGCAGCGACTCCCTTACCGGCCAGCACGACCGTCAGAGCGGCCATCAGCCATGAGCTGTAGCGGAAGAACTGCGTAATCGGCAGCGTCCGGCTGTAGCGGAGCATTGCCCAGGCGATGACGGCGAGAAGGCTGATCGCTGCGCCGGCCCCGGCCAGCAGCATCGCGGTGTTCCCCTGTGTCGAGAGCGCGGCGTAGAAAAGGATCGTCTCGAATACCTCCCGATAGACAA
Source organism: Sphingomonas sp. IW22 (assembly GCF_041321155.1). Taxonomy (GTDB): domain Bacteria; phylum Pseudomonadota; class Alphaproteobacteria; order Sphingomonadales; family Sphingomonadaceae; genus Sphingomonas. Next base: position 19,031 of record NZ_JBGGWB010000010.1, read on the forward strand.
CCAGGAATGCGAGCCCGAACAGGAACCATCCCGACCCGCCCGATAGCGCCCGTGACATTTTCTCGCGGATATAGCGTTGCCATTGATCAGCTTGTGCCTTGCCGTGCATCCAGATTCCGACCGAGAGCAGGACCACGGCCGCGAACAGCGAGCCGAACCCTTCCGTCAGTTCCCGGCTCGCGCCGCTTATACCGATCGCATAGGTGGCAACCGCCCAGGTAATCCCGCCGGCGACGAGCGCGCCGACCCAGCCACCATGCACATAGCGCATGGCTTCCGGCCGCTCCGCTTTGCGGAGGAACGCAATCATGGCCACCACGATCAAGAGAGCTTCCAGCCCTTCGCGCAGCAGGATCGTGAAGGCTCCCAAGAAGGTGGACGCCTGCGTCGCGGCGTCGGGCGCGAGCGCGGCCTCGGCATCATCGAACAGGCCGCCCAGCACTGCCACTCGTTCGGTCACGTCATCGGCTGACGTGCTGCTCTCCACAGCGGCGCGATATTCTCCCATCGCGCCTTCGATCCGGGACATGAGGTTCGGGTCGCGCGCCGAGAGCGTCGGTTCGATCGGCTCGAACCCGTCGAGGTAGGCGGACAGCGCCAGTTCCTTTGCAGCGCGCCGGTCGCCGCGCTGGAACGCGGCGAGGCTTTGCGCAAGCTTGGCGCGCGCCACGGCGAGCGGGCTTGGGGCTTGTTGCATCACCTGATCGGGGTGGCGACGCAGATAGGCGAGCACCGCGTCGGCTTTCACCTGCCCGATGCTGCCCGCAAGCGCGGCGGGGGTGAGCGCGACCAGGGTTTTCAGGTCGGGAATTCGTGCCCGCAAGCTCGCGTCCGACTTCCACAGCCGCTCACCCTCGACCGCTTGTGCGTCGGTGGAGGCGAAGCTGCCGGAGCGGAACGCGAGCGCCCAGCGCTGATCGCTAGACAGATCGACGAAGCTCTGCATCGCGGTTCCGTCGATGCCTTGGCTTATCACCTGATAGAGCGCGAACACGCTGCGCTGGCGCGCTCGCTCGGCATCAGTAAAGGCGATCGGTGGCGGGTCGAGCTTGGCGGCGTCGGGACCGTGCCCGTTGCCTGTCATGCCGTGGCAGGACGCGCAGGATTGTCGAAAAACCGCTCCTGCTGTGGAGATGTCCGGTGTCTTGTCCGGGGCGAGCGGAACCGGATAGGCCTTGAGCAGATCGGCGGCGAGCCCGTAGGCGAGCGCCGCGACCTGTTGGGCCGAGCCCTTGCGGGCAATCACGCCTTGGAGCTGCGAAGCCCGTTGGATCAGGGATTGCCGCTCAGGTGTCGCAGGGAGCGCGCGCAGGCGGGTGGACACGCCTGCGGCGAACTCCGTCATCTCCGCGTATTCGGACGCACTTGTGACCGCGCCGTTGGCGACCGCACCGCCATAATCGACCGCCATATAATCGAGCAGACGCCAAGCGGTTTGCACGTCGCCGGGATCGGCCGTCGCCGCAGCGGGAATCAACAGCAGCATAAGCGACGCGACCAGCGCGAGTGCAGGCTTAATCAGCGCGACCCGAAGTGACGGCATATGGGTGATCGTCTCCAAGCTTTACTCGTCGCGCACTATGCGAACAGCTCTCATTAGCAGTATTGGGCGGAGGGCGCGATCACCAAGGCAGCCGATGATGAACATCGCCGCGTCAACGGGCGATCGTCGCCGGCGACAGATCGTGACCGTGAACCGGTCCCGATTGAACGACGCAAGAAAGCGGCGACGAAGGCACGCGAGACGGTGCGATGCGCGATCAAGGTCCGCAATGGAGCCAGCAGTGATCGAGGATACTTTCAGATCACGTACTTGTCCCAGCCTGCATAATGCTCGGCGCTGCGCTTCCCCCTTGGAAAGCTGAGGCCGACGAGCGCAATGCCCGCTACGACCGAGGCCACGGCACCAAGGTGACCAACGCCGTCCAGGAGGAAAGGCGCGGCCACGAGCCAGGCTCCGAACGCGACATTGATCAGCCGCAGCACGCGGGCAACCTCCGCTGTGGCGATGATCGCGACCGTGATGACCAGCGCACCCACAACGTGATCGCTGTTCGCCATCCCGCCTTCCGTGCCGAACAATACCCGGGTGAGCATCAGCAGGACGCCGATGACGATGCTCGCAGTCAGCGTCCATGGCAGGGTCAGACCCTTCTTCGCGTCCGCCCAGAAGGTGCTTGGCGAGGCCATCGCGTCCGAGGTGTCCTCTCCGCCGGCCGCGATCGCGTCGCCTTGGAAGAAGGTGCGGATCAGCGGTTTGCCTTGCCGGCGCGCCCAGAGAAGGAACTGACCCATCGCAATCACCTCGTCGAGCGCGAACGGGATCATGATCAGCATGGCGAGCGCGGCGATCAGCGCCAGCGTGCTCCACGTGCCGATGACGATGGGCTGACTGATGATGAAATAGATGCTGATGACGCCGAGCGGGATGACAAGGATGCCGAAGAAGGTCACCATCCACGGCATGGTCCGCCAGCGGTCGCGGGTGCCCATTACCGCCATCAGGATCTCGAGGACATAGCTGACCGTGCCGAGCCCACCATCGGGAATCGGCCAGGCCTTGGACATGTCCGAGGTGATGATCTCCTCGGTGCCGTTGCGTGGATCGCTCAGGGAGCCGGCGAAAAACGGCTCCCAAACGCCGTCAATATGCCCCAGTTGGTAGGCGGTGAGGATGCGCGAGGTGAGAAGGCCGATCAGACCCATGGCGACGATCGGCAGCCGCTGTGCGTCGGTGGATGGCGAATAGGTCCAGCCGGGCGGGATGTTCTTGGGGTCCATCATGCCCGCCATGCTCATGCCCGGCATCATCGGCACGAGCACCGACAGGGCGATCACGGCCGAGCCGATGAGCAGGTTGTTGTTGTACTGAGCGGCGCTCGGGCTCCAGAAGATCAGCGGGGCGAAGAACAGCCAGATGCCGACGAACGCGACCGCCCACTGCGCCCATGTCTTGGTGCGCGGAACGAGCGACAGCGCGCCGAACAGCACGATGGCGAGGCCGCTGACGACATCGCTGATGGCCAGCGCGTTCGCCCGCCACTCGATCGACGGCAGCCCGCGATCAATAGTTACGAAGCGCGCCGCCTCGCCGACACTGTGAGTGGTCACGGAGTCGTAGATAAGCGGGCTGGAGGCGAGCCACAGCCCAAGACCGATGTTTGCGTAAAGAGCCCAGCGCGCACGGCGCTCGTCGCGGTCCATTATGGCCATGTGATCGCCGTGTGCACCGTGACCGGTCATCGCCATGTCCGCCGCGCCAAGTCGGTGCCCCATGGCAGCATGGTCCATGCTGCTATGGTCCGCAGCCCCGTGATCCATACCGGCCATTCCACCGCCTGCCGCTGCGGGTTGTTGGCCCGGCGCTACAGGTTCGGCCTTTAGCTTATCGTGCCAGGCAACCAGATTCTCGTTAAGCTTGTTGTTCCGATACCAGGCCCGCGGGTGGCGCTTCAGCGCGGCGACGATCGTCGGCAGCGTGTCCCGGAGGCGATGCTTCGGTTCCCAACCGAGCAGCAAGCGGGCGCGTGAAATATCGAGGATATAGTGGTCGTTGCTGCTGTCGATCATCCAGGGCTGGATGAAGTCGTCGCTGCCGAGCGCTTCGTTCTGCAGGATGATCCCGGCTTTCGCGAGCGGCTGCGGAATCCGGATCGTCTTCCAGCCCTCGCCGTGGAGCGCCTCGCCGACGATGTCCTGGATCTCGGCATAGCCGGGTGCGTCGGGCTCGCCGATGAGCAGCGGCAGTTCTGACGGCAGTTCGTGCCGCCGATCGACCAGACGCAGCACGGCGTCAGCCAAGTCGTCGCGGTGCACCGATGACTGCGCCGCACACAGCATGCCGGGATAAAAGTGCGAGATCAGGCGGTGCTCGTAAATCTGCGATATCTGCTGCGCGAGAAAAGCCGAGCGTCCGTCGTCGTCGTAAACTCCGGCGGCGCGCATATAAACGACGGGGATGTTTCCGTGGCGCTCATGCAGCAATGTCTCGGCGTCGACCTTGGACTGCGGATAGGCCCAGGACGCGCCGATCGGCGAGTCCTCGTTGATGCGCTCGTAGGGTGTGGGGGTCGGCTTATGAACGAGCATCGTGCTGGCGAAGACGAATTGTCCGACTTCGAACGATTGCAGCCCGTCAATCAGCCGGCGGGTGCCCTGCACGGTGACCTTGTCATAAAGCGGATTGGCATCGCCCGTAATATCGTAATAGGCGGCGAGATGGATCACCGAGGCGATGCGGTTGCCATAGCGGGCACGAACCTCATCAAGTGCAGCGCGCACTGCCTCGTCAGAGCCGAGATCGAAGTCGACTGCTGCGGCGGGCGGCGGCGGATCGGGAGGACCAGCGCGATCGAGGCCGACGACCCTATAGCGCTCGCTAAGCTTGGCGATCAACGCGGCCGCGATGAAGCCGCTCGCGCCCGTGATGAGGACGACTTCGCCACCCTGGCCGCTGCCGGCTTCACTGCGTTTGCCATCGGTCATGACTTTGCCACCCTTGTTCATTCATCTCTGAAAACACTGACAGGCCCACCCGGACCAACCCTCTCGCACGCCCAGCTTTGCAGCGCGACGCGGCCTTCCCGCAAGCGCCTGTGGGCGACTTAGGGCGTCGGACACGTAAGCTCAGTCCAAGCGGGGGGTGTCTTGGGAGGCGAGGGTTAAGCCGCGTAAGTGGGTAAAAGAAGGTGGAAGGCCTGAGCGGCGCTTGCGTGGACGGTTGGTCCATAGCGCTTACATGCCCGACGCGGGTGGCGCGAGGGTGCCTAGCCATGCCACGAGCGCCAGGATGCCGATCACGCAGGCTGTCTCGACCGCAAGGCTGACCCGCAGCGCCGTAAGCGCCCCGCCATGGTCGTTCATGGCAATCGAGCGCTCAAAGGCCGGCGTGAGGCGAAACCGATTGAGCGAAGCGAGCCCCAGCATCCCGGCGAACAGGGCTAGCTTGGCGAGCAGCAACAGGCCGTAAAGTGTCGTTCCCAGAGCCATAAAATTGGTCGGCCCGACGAGCAGCCAACTATTGATCAAACCAGTTACCACCAGGGTAACAACAACGAGCGTACCAACGGAGCCAAACCCGTGCAGGGCGCGATGGGTCAGCCGAAGGTGCGCAGCATCGATCTCCTCGGCGCGCCGCGCCATCAGGAGAAGCAATCCGAACAGCGCCCCGACCCACAGACCGGCAGCAAGGAGATGGAGGATGTCCGCAGTGAGGTGAAGCCATCCCGTGCTTCCCTCGCTCGCGGCACCATGCCCGTTCCACGCGAGTGTCGCCAATGCCGCGGCTGCCGCAATCATGGCCATAGCCAGCCATGATGCTCTGCCTCGCGCCAGCAGGGCTGCACCGCCGGCGATGACGAGCGCCACCATACGCACCTTCCAGGCGGTGCCAACCGCCGACCCTCCGAGCAGCGCGGCCGCAGCAGCCTGATCGATCGGCCAGAACGGAGATCCGGCCATCGCCGAGGCCATGAGGATCAGGCCAGCGGCCGAGAGAAGCAACCCGAGCGCCGCGCTTGCCGTGAGCCAAGGCCGCAGCGCGATTGCATCATCGCGCTCGCCAAGGCGAAGGCCGTAGAGGCTGAAGGCCGACAGGCCGAACAGCGCCGCCAGGACCAGGTACAACGCCAAGCGGATGGCGACGGTCGGCCAGTCGAGCATTCGCTCACTTCACCGTGAAATTGTAGCTGCCGGTGATTTTATGTGTGTCGCCAGAGACGACCTGCCAGTCGACGCTGTAGCGTCCACGCGGGAGACGCTGCTTCGGGGTGATGGTGAGCGTCCGGCCATCGGCGCCGACTGCGGCGCTGCTGGGCATTTTCATGGCCGCCATGCCAGGCATCGCGGCCATGGTAAGGTCGGCCTTGGAGAAAGCCGGCACGAGCTTCTCGCTGAACTGGAGGCTGATCTTCTCGGGGGTCGCGACCGCCGCGTTGGCAGCGGGACTGGCGGACACCAGCTTCGGATGCGCGTTCGCCACGCCGCCTACGAAGAACAGGGCGGCGGCGGCAGTCGTGATGAACAAGCGGCGCATTTAGGTAATCTCCATTTCAATTGGGCTCACCTGTATTACGCAGCTGGACGGGTCACCCCTCACGATCTTTTTTCGTGCCGACGCACCGCTCTCGATGAGGGGTCGGCGGTGGCAGCGCGTATTCAGAAGGGAGCATGGAGCGCTTTTTCACTGCGTCTCCCCTTAAACCAACTGTGGCCGAGGGCCTGATAGGCGCATGCGCGGGGTAATGATGAGGTTGCGGTTGACCGATCAGGGCTGGACTGGAGATCCTGAGGAGGTCATCGACTGTCTGATAGTGGGCGGTGGTCCAGCGGGCCTCATGACCGCGATCTATCTGTCGCGGTTTCTCAGGAGCTGCGTCGTCTACGATGCGGCGGCAGGGCGCGCCGCGTCCATCCCGCGCTCGCACAACCTGCCAGGATTTCCCGGCGGCATTTCCGGCGTCACGTTTCTTGCCCGTTTGCAGGCTCAGCTGCGCGAATATGGCGGTACGGTCCAGAGAGGTGAGATTGACGCAATCGTCGCGTCAGGCGACCACTTCTCGGCAAGCTGCGAACTGAACGTCCTGTATGCGCGGACCGTTGTCCTTGCGACGGGCGTCGTCAACCGGCGTCCCGAGATGCCTGATGCGATGCATGACATCGGCGTGGCGCGTGGGCTTCTCCGCTATTGCCCGATCTGCGATGGTTATGAGGCCCGGCGCATGAACGTGGCGGTGCTCGGCGGCGATGGTCATGGTGCTGAAGAAGCCGAATTCCTGAGGGCTTATGGGGCCAAGGTCACGCTTCTGGCCGAACGCTCGCTCGATCTTGGGCCGACCGAACTTGCCAAGCTGGACCAGCAGGGCATTGATGTCGCCCCCTCGCCTGTCGGGCAGTTGCGTCTTGGCGAGTGTGTCGAGGTGAGGCTGGCCAATGGCCTGGAGCTACAATTCGACACGCTTTACCCCGCACTCGGCTCATCACCTCGGACGCGGCTTGCCTCTTTGCTCGGAGCACAGCTCAGCGAATCCGGGTGCGTGCTAACCAATGCCCACCAACAAACCTCGGTTAAGGGTCTCTACGCAGTCGGCGACGTCGTGGAAGGGCTCGATCAGATCAGCGTCGCAGCCGGACAAGCGGCGATCGCTGCGACCGCAATTCATAACCTGTTGCGCGACCGCGACAGTGGATTGTCATCCGCCCTCGCCGGGCTGTATTCCGCTCGGAGCGTACCGCCGACGTAGCGGGAGCCACTGGCGGTGCGACGAGCGAACACCGCCAACAAAGCGCTGATCGCCGGCTCGCTTGTCATCTTCTTCGGCTGCTTCGCGCTTATTCGTATCCACACGACGATCGGCGACACGGCCTTTCTCCGTTCGATGATCCCGTACCACGATCCCGTGGCTCGCGCGCGAGTGCATCGAGACAGTGTGCTATTATCAGGGTCGGGGTTCCTCGACACGCCCGAGCGGAGCCGGGATCGCTGGCGGCATCCTACGGCACGAAGGTCGGCGCTGCCGCATTCTCCTTCGAACCGCGCCAACACGCGAGCGGCTACTAAGCGTCGGGCCCCTCAGAACGCCAAGTGGTTTATTCCGCCATGCATGAAGGTTCCGCCGAGGAACCCCTGAATTGAGATCGCGAGCGTCATCAGGCCAAGCACCACCCAATACAACGACCGCGACCGCTCGGGACCCTTGCGGTGGCGGGCTGCCATCCAAGCCAGCACGACGCCGAAGACCGCGATCGATGTTCCGAGCCAGCGATGCGTCATCAGGATAGGGTTGCGGTCGGTCAGGTAGAACCCGCCTGCGAACCAGCCCAGGAACGCCGCTGCGATCGCTCCCAGCGCGCCGACCACCAGCATTATGTGTGCGACATGCTGATAGTCCCGGTTGCGGCGCCATAACCCGAACAGCTCTAACCCGAACGCGCCGATGAACATGGCGATGGGAAAATGAATGACCATGGTGTGCAGCCGGCCCAGCCAGCTCACAAGCCGTTCGCCGAAACTCTTGTTCTTGTTGGCGGTCTCCTCGTGCATGCCGCCCATGTCCATGTCGTCGCCGGCGATGTCGCGGCCACCCATGTTCATGTCCACAGTCGACATAGAGCCCATGCCCATGTGGCCGTCGCCAGCGTCCGCCCCATCTGCTTTCTGCGTCTCGGCTGCGCTGTTAGCGACCGGCCCGGGACCCGCCCCGAGCGCATTGTGATCTTCGTGCGCCGATGCCGACGTGCTGACTGATATTGCAACCGCAAGAAGTATAGCGAAGGTCCCGCCTCGTTTGCCGCCCATCACCTGACCCCTTGATCCGTGTTCATCCATTCCCGTTTACGCACGCCCGGCCTTCTCCCCTCACCCGCCCATTAGCTCTTTCCGTGAGACTTTTCGTCTGCTTCGACGCGAACTGGATGGAGGAGTCACGCTGGCAGCGGCAGGCGCGTCCTGCCGGCCCTAACCAGCAAAATCGCCGATCAGCTGCCGTGGCGGGCGAACAAGCGGCGTCCGCCGGTGCCGAAGGCGACCACGTCATAGGCCTGCGCCTTGACGCCCGGCACTTCCATTCCCGGCGAGCCGAGCGGCATACCGCCGACCGCCAGGCCCCGCACGCCCTTGGGCCGGGTCGCAAGAGCCCGCTTCATGTCGGCGATCGGCACGTGGCCCTCGAAAGCCATGCCATCGGCGATCGCGGTGTGGCAGGACGAGAGGTCCGCGGGAACGCCCGCGCGCTTCTGCAGCGCCGGGCGGTTAGAATCATCGACGACGCGCACCTGCCGGCCGAGCTGCTGCTGCACCTGCGCCGCCCACTTGGCGCAACAGCCGCAGCCGGGGTCGCGGTGCATAACGATCGGGGTAGCCGCGCTGGCGGCAACCGGAACCAACAAGGCTGCGGCAGTAAGCGCAAATCGCAACGCTGACTTCATGGAAAAATCTCCTTGGTCATTCCTCCCGTTGCTCGCTGGGGGCGGGAGGAATGAGGCTTATTACTGAGGACGCTTGCCCATCGACCGGAGCATCGCCTGGAGTTCACCGATGCTCTTGTTCTGCTCGGCAATCGATTTCTGAGCCATTTGCCGGGTCTTCGCATCGGGCGACTCCCGGAGAACGATCTGCGACATGGCGATCGCACCGCGGTGATGCTCGATCATCTTGCGGACCCACGTCTCGCTCGCATTAGCGCCCTTGGCCTTCATCATCTTTTCATGCATCGCCATTTCGGCGGGCATGAAGGGCGTGTTCATGCCAGGCATGTTGTCGTGGTTCATGCCTTGCATTTTCGAGTGGTCCATGCCCTGCTGAGCCAAAGCGGGGCTCGCCGACATCGCGGCCAGAGCCAGAAGCGTTACTGCCTTGAACATCGATTTCTCCTTCTTGGCCTTGGCCAACGCAACAAGACTAGTTGGCCTTAGAACCATGTGCGAATGCCCAGAACGAGGCTGGTCGACGCCGCGCCCTGGCCTTCGGCGCGCGCGAAGCGGGCTGTGTCCCCGAAGCTGCGGTCGTACGATATGCCCACATAGGGCGCGAACTCGCGCCTGATCTCGTAGCGGAGACGCAGACCGAGTTCGGCCGTGGAAAGGCCTGAGCCGATGCCGATTTCCGGCACGTCCTGCGCGGCGAAGTTGAGTTCGGCGCGTGGCTGAAGAACCAGCCGCTGCGTGATCCGCTGATCGTAATAACCTTCCAGGCGCCCCAGCAGGTCGCCCTTGTTGGACAGGAACAGTGCGCCCTCGACATCGAAGAAGCCGGGTGCCAGCGTTTCGAAGCCGACCGACGCATAGACGCGCGAGGGGTTGGGCTTGAAATCGTAGCGGACGCCAAGCTGTATATCGGTGTATGGGCCAATGGCGCGCGAATAAAGCGCCTGTACCTCCGCCGCTTCCAGACTTCCCCCGATATTCCCTTCGCCCTCGGTCTTGAGCACCAGCCGGTTGATATCACCCCCATACCAGGCACTGCCGTCCCACCGGTAACCATCGCGACCGTCCCGGATCTGGACTTCAGCCAGATTGAATATGACCTGGGAGAAATTCTGCCCGCCGTGCATCGACCGCAGATGCTGCTGCGAATGCGCCATAGCAGCGGCAGAGTAGACCTGGTCCGCGGCCCGATCGGTCGGGATGGGCGGCGGCGGAGCGGTGCCGGCCTGAAGGTTGGTGCCGATCATCGCCGCGCCCGTGGCTGAGGGCATGCTTCCCATGCCGTGTCCCGGCATGCCTTGCATCGCGCCCGAACTTTGGCCCATTCCCGGCATCGATCCATGGTCCATGCCTTGCATAGCACCTGGCTCAGCGGGGTTGGCGCCGCCGGACGCACCTGGCATCGCGGACATGTCGTGCCCCGAACTGGCATCAGGTTTGGCTTCAGGCATATTCATACCGGGCATGGCGGACATGTCATGACCGGCGTGAGGATCAGCAACAGCCGGTCCACCGACCGGAGGCTTGGCGGACCGACTTGCGGCAGGCTTGGCCCCCAATCCCGCCTTCGCGCGCGGTGTCGACCTGGCGGCAGGCTTCGCGGACTCCTTGTGCACGGCGGGCTTGGTCGCTGAGGGCTTCTTGGCGGCAGGCTTTTTTACCGCTGGCGCCTTTGGCGGCGGCATCTTCATGCCGGGCATGTTGGAATGGTCCATCTGCGCGGCCGCCGGCGTTGCGAGGCCAAGCGCCGCGCCGCCGGCGATCAGGAGGAACTTAGGCTGCATCGCGATTCTCCTCGCCCATCGGGCGAACCGTCACGACACGCATCATCCCCGCGGTCATGTGATAGAGATTGTGGCAGTGGAACGCCCAGTCGCCGGGCGCATCGGCCGTTACGTCGAATGTCATCTTACCGCCTGGCGCCACATTCACAGTGTGCTTGCGAGGCCCAAAGTCGCCATGTCCGGTCACCAACTCGAAGAAGTGGCCGTGCAAATGGATGGGGTGCGGCATCATCGTGTCATTGACCAGGGTAACGCGCGCGCGCTCGTCCTTGCGGAACGGGATGGGGTCGGCAGGGTCGCTCATCTTCTGGCCGTCAAAGCCCCACATGTAGCGCTCCATATTGCCCGTGAGGTGGATCTCCAACTGACGCGACGGGGCGCGAACGTCCGGGTTGCGGTCCAGCGCGACAAGGTCGCGATAGGTGAGCACGCGATGATCCGCATCCTCCAGCCCCTGCGGCGGCTCGCCCGTGCGGTCCTTCGGCATCGGCGAGATGGTCTGCACTCCCGGCCCCATCTTGACGCCGGGCGCGTTCTTGGGGTTGCGCATGTTCATGTCCATGCTGCCGCCTGACCCATGATCCATCCCGGCCATGCCGCCGCTGCTCATCTGACCATGGTCCATGCCCGCCATCCCGGCAGCGCCCGCCGCCATTTGGCTATGGTCCATCCCAGGCATAGCGCCGCTCATCTGGTCGCCCCCCATCCCAGCCATGCTGGCCATCGCAGCGCCTATCGCCTTCGTTCCGTGATCGGTGGGCTCTTTCCACCCGGTGAGCTTCCACAGGTTGCGCGAGGCATTCTGCATCAACGTGGGATCCGGCCCGCGCTTTGCGACCGGGTTCTCGTCCGCCATACCGGACATCCCCTCCATCCCGCTCATGTCCATGCCCATGTCGGTCATGGTCAGCAACGTGCGTGGGCGGAGCGGCGGGACCGGGGCGATCATGCCCTCGCGCGGGGCCAGTGTCGCGCGCCCCATGCCGGATCGGTCGATCGCCTCGGAAACGAAGCTGTAGGCGCGGTCCTCGGGCGTCACGATCACGTCGAAGGTTTCCGCGACGCCGATCTGGAATTCGTCCACGGTTACCGGCCGGACGTTCTGGCCGTCGGCCTGCACCACCGTCATCGGCAGGTCAGGGATGCGCACGTTGAAGTTCGTCTGCGCCGCGGCATTGACGATGCGCAGCCGAACCCGCTCGCCCGGTCGGAAGAGACCCGTCCAGTTGTCGTAAGGTCCAAAGCCATTGACCAGGAAGGTGTAGGTCGAACCAGTGACGTCCGCGATGTCCGCCGGGTCCATCCGCATCTGCCCCCAATCGAGGCGATCCTTAAGGCGCATTTCGCGGCCGGCCAGCAGCCCACTCAGCGTCGGGCGTTGATAGTTGAAATAGGCGCCGCCCATCTGCTTGAGCTTGCGAAAGATTTCCTCGCCCGTCATTTCGCTATGGTCGGAGAGGACGATCACATGCTCGCGGTCGAACGCGACTGGGTCGGCACCCGCCGGATCAATCACGATGGGTCCGTAGAGTCCTGCCTGCTCCTGCTCGCCCGAGTGGCTGTGATACCAGTAGGTGCCGGACTGCAAGATCGGGAACTCGTACACAAAGGTCGAACGCGCCTTGATGCCGGGGAAGCTGATCCCGGGTACGCCGTCCATTTGGAACGGCAGAATGAGCCCGTGCCAGTGGATCGAGCTATCTTCGTCGAGGTTGTTGGTCACCGCAAGGCGGACCTTCTGGCCCTCTTTGAGGCGGACGAGTGGTGCCGGGACCGTGCCGTTTACCCCGATCGCGGGCGTCGTGATCCCGTCCATGACGAGCTTCATCCTGTCGATCGTCAGCGCGATGTTTGTGCCCGACACGGTCGGCAGGGGCCTGGCGATGCCGCGCGACACAGGTTGCGCCCAAGCCGGCAGGTAGGCCGACATGGCCAGCGTGCCGCCAAGCATGGCGGTTCCGCGCATTACGTCGCGCCGGTTTAGATTGCGGCTCATGCCTTTCCTTCGCTCCAGTTCAATGCTTGCGGCCGGCGGCGGGGGGGGGGGGCCGCCGACCTTATCTTTCATTACGCGCAAATAGGCTCATCCCCTCACGCGAAGTCGAGAATTTTCGATAATCTTTCACGCGCACGCCGGAGCCGCGTCTCCACGGCCTTTCCGCTGATCCCCAGCGCGGCGGCGGTTTCCGCCTGGGACAAGCCCTCCACGGTCCGCAGCAAAAGCGTCTCCTTGAGCGTGGCCGGCAGCTCGGACACCGCGCGCGAAAGCCGCGCAAGCTCTGCGCGATCGAAGGTGATGGCGTCGGCACCCGGCGCCTCGTCCCGCTCACTCTCCATGGTGTCGGGCGGCAGCGAAGAGGCGAACGATAGTATCTGGCGTATGCGCCGCCGCCTGTGCCAGTCGCGGCTCTTGTTGATCGCCACGCGGGTCAGCCACGCAGCGAGCGGCCGATCTCCGTCATACTTTCGCAAGTTCTGAAAGGCGGCCACGAAGCATTCCTGAGTGAGGTCAAGCGCCTCTTCGGCGTCGCCGATATGCGAGCGGATCAGGCGGTAGACCGGTCTTTGGTGCCGCCGCATGATCTCAGCGAACGCAGCCTGACGTCCGCCGAGCGTCAAGGCGGCGAGTTCGCCGTCCGTGCAGGCCGCGAGATCAAGGCTCACCGCGCGTCTGCGGTCAGCGCCTTCACCACCGCGCGGTCAAACGTCCTCGCCTGGTCGGGCCGCAGGATCTGCCGCATCGCGAACATATGGTTCAACGTCTCCTTCTGGAGCTCACCCATCGCGCCGTGCGAACGATCGACGGCGGCCGCGACCTGCGGCCCGTTACCATGTTCGGCCTCGATGGCGGCGGCGAGCCGGGCGTTGTCGGCTCTGAGTTCCAGCTCCAAGGCACGCCTTCGAACGGTGAAGTGAGACTCCAGCATCTGGAGCTTGGTCTGTTGAGCTTCGTCCAGCTCGAGCCCGTCGTGGAGCAAGCTGTGAAGCTCAACGCCCGGGCTTGGCGGGGAGGGGAATAACTCACGTCCAGCCCAAACGCCTGCGACCGCCGCCACGAACGCGATGATGGCGATCAGCATCGCCCTCCGGGCGCCGCTCGTCACTGGAACGCGAGCAAGGTCGAAGGCGCTAGCGGCATGGCAGGCCCGAAGGGTGTTAGCGTCGGCACCTGCGCAGTCGCCGCTGTGGACGACAATCCGCCGCCCACCACTCCCAAGGCGACTGCGCCTAGCGCTGCCAGTATGCCGGACCGCAACGTCACTCCCGCGCCCGCGCGCCGCTCCGCCGTAATCAACCGCATGACCTCGCCTTCCAGTTCAGCGAGCCGGGGATGAAGCGGTTGTTCGCCAAGGCGGCGCAACGCGCTGTCTAAATCCATGTCCATGGTCATTCCTCCGCCGTCCTCACATCCATTACGCACGGCCGGCGAACACCCCTCCAATCTGAAGTGAACGAATGCCACACGCCCCTCGGCGCGACTGCGCACTCTTCCATTGCGTCCAATCGCTCGCAGCTGGCTACGCAGCCGACAATCCACGCGTCCCGCTGTTCAAATTCCTTGGCAACTCTGTTTGCAGGCCGAGCGCGCCACTGAGCGGACGCCGCGGCGTTAGAAATAGAGGAGCCGGGCGACACCGGTCGGCACGGCTCTTCCGCTGTTTACAAATGAATGTGCTATCTCTTGGAAACCCTCGATTGCGGGAGGATCGCGCCGATCGCGCCCGAAGCGTGTAAACGCTCGCGCTAAATGGCGGCGTTCTGATCGCGCTATTTGTCAGTTGCCGGGTCCGATGACGAGGCAATCGCGCGCGGCCTGAACGATGTCAGCGGTGACCTCCTCGACGCGGTTGAGGGTCATGATCCGCCGCATCTGCGCGAACAGGCGCTCCATGAGCCGGAAGTTGCCGCGCGTGATGCGGATCACGGCTGCCTGCGCTTCGATCGCGTCGAGTTGGGCCGGGTCGAAGCTGATCCCGAAATCGCCGGCGTGGGTCGCGAGCAGCAGCCGCATTTCGGTCTCGGTAAGCGGTTTGAACTCGTGGACGAAGCCGATCCGCGAGTAGAGCTGGGCATAGCGGGCGAGGCGCTTCTCCAAGCCCGGCATACCCATCAGGATCAGCCCGAAGCCGTGGCGATCGGCCATGTCGCGGAGATGTTCGAGCGACTTTATGGTCAGGCGGTCGGCCTCGTCGACGATGACGAGGGGGCAGGCGATGCGGGCGGCGTCATGGGTGATTTCGTCCTGCGAGCCGCCCGCGACCGTCAGCCGGGCATAGCCCAGCTTAATGAGGTTGAGGCCCAACACCGCGTCGATCGTCTTGGGCGTGTTGCTGACCGACACGGTGTAGAAGACGGCGCGGCAGCGAGCGACCTTTTCGCCAAGGAGCGCGGCAATGGGACGGAGCGCGGCATATTCCCCCAGGTCGGGGAAGCTGGAAAACTCGCGCGCCGATCGCGTCTTTCCGACGCCCGGCCGGCCATGACACACGCCGATATAGCGGTAGTGCGCGCAGGCTTCGGCAAACTCGACGAACCGGGCATGTTCGCGGGTCGCCAGGAACGGCTGCTCGACCAGGAACTCAATCGTCAGCGGCGTAGAGCCGGAGCCCTCGGTAGGTGGTGGGCCGGGAAGCCGTATCCTCTTGGTCGCCATCGAAGGTCTCCGTGGGGGCAGGCACCTGCTTGTCGCGCTCCTTCGCGCCGCGCCGGGCGCGCTGGATCGCGCGCAACGACGGGTGCCCAGCGTGCTCGGAGCTGAGCGCACGGCAGACGAACCGGCCCTGGTGGTAGACGTGGATCTCGGTCAGGTCGCGGGGGTCATAGACCGCCTCGACCTGCTCGCCGACGAAGGCCGCGAGCGTGGGTTCGACATAGCGCCTGCCCATCAGACGGATGCCGTCGCGCAGCACTTTACGGGGCTTGGGCACGTGCACGAGCAGCATGTCGAGCTGTTCAAGGCTGTCGGGCATTGCGGGCAGGAACCCGCCCTTCTGCCAGCGCGTGATCGGCGGTTCGCCGGTGCTGCCATGCGGGCGACGATGATAGACGCCGCACACGAACGCCTCGAAGCGGGCGCGCAGCTCGTCGAGCGTGAGCACTGGCGCCGACAGCGGCTTGCCCGCGATCAGGTGGCCGGGCAGGTCGGGCAGGAACATGTCGTTGATGGTGCGGAACAGCCGCTCGATCTTGCCGCGCCCGCGAGGACGCCCCGGCAGCGAATGGATGAGGCGGATTTTGAGGGCGATGCACGCCTGCTCGATATGCTCGGAGATGAAATCCGAGCCGTTGTCGACGTAAAGCTGTTCGGGAATGCCGCTGACGATCCATTCGGGATTGGGCTTGCGCCAGATCGCCTGCCGCAAGGCGAGCGCCGTGTTGAGGGCACTGGGGGCATCGAGGCTGAGGAAGTAACCGGCGATGGCTCGGCTGTGATCGTCAACGATGACGGTCAGCCAAGGACGCACCGGGGTTCCGGCATCATCGAGCACGAGAATGTCGAGAACGGTATGATCGGCCTGCCACATCTCGTTCGAGGTCGCGGCTTCGCGCCGATGCACTAGCTCGTGCTGGTCGCGGTAGACGGCCGGATCGGAGGCTGCGGCGATCTGGCTTGCCGGTATCGCCCTGACGACACGCGCGACGGCCGCATAGCTGGGGGTTCGGTGTCCATGCGCGATGGCGAGTTCCTGCACCTTTCGGTGAATGGCGGCGACCGGGGGTCGCGGGCGCTTGGTGGCGAGAGTGCGGGTCAGTTCGACCAGATGTTCCGGCAGGTGCAGCCTGCCCCGATCGTTGCGCGGCAGACGCGCGAGACCGGCAAGTCCTTCGGCACGGTAGCGCCCGAGCCAGCGCTGCAACGTCCGCTCGCTCAGCGTGCCGGTGCGGGCGAGGTCCGCGAGCGGGATGCCATCGGCGAGGTGCGGTTCAAGGACGCGGTAGCGCTCGATCGCCAGCGGCGGGACAAGCGCCGGATGCGTCACCGCCGACGGTCCGTGTCGCAGGTAAGGAAAACGGAGATTTGCCTGCCCATCGCCATGCGAGTCCGCTCGCGTTGCCAAACCGGCCTGTTCGACGTAAATCTACCCGGTAAAGAAAACTAGGGCAACATAGACCTGCCGATGACGACTTTCTTCCCAAACCGCGCCCGATCGGGGCGCCACCGGCCCTACGCATGAAAATCGGTTACGCCCGCGTATCGACCGCCGAGCAGAACCTGGACCTCCAGCGTGATGCGCTGAAGGCTGCCGGCTGCGAGAAGGTCATCACCGACAAGGCCTCCGGGGCGACTGCCGCTCGCCCTGGATTGGAAAAGGTGAAGGAGCTGCTTCGCGCCGGCGACACACTGGTGGTCTGGCGCCTCGACAGGCTCGGCCGCTCGCTCCGTGATCTGATCGGATGGATGACCTACCTCGACGAGGAAAAGGTCGGGCTGCTGAGCCTGCACGAGGCGATCGACACGACCACCACGTCGGGCAAGCTTACCTTCCACCTGTTCGGGGCATTGGCGGAGTTCGAGCGCAACCTGATCCGCGAGCGGACCCAGGCCGGTCTCACCGCAGCCCGCGCTCGCGGCAAGAAGGGTGGCCGGCCGGCCGCACTCGGCAAGGAAAAGCGCGACCTGCCCGTCAGGCTCTACCACGAGAACACGATGCCGATCGCCAAGATTTGCTCGATGCTCGGCATCTCCAAGCCAAAACTCTACGCCTATGTGCGATCGGCCGAGACCAAGCCGGTAGCCGCGTAGCGACGCTCGCCGACAAATAGCGCGATCAGAATGCCGCCACTTAGCGCGAGCGTTTACACCGTTCGCGGTCCCGATCGGCCCAGCGTCCCCCGGAACCGTTCGTTATCGGGAAGGCATCTAAGCGGTCTGCACCATCCTTCATCTAAAGTTCTCCAAGCGCTTCTGAGGATTTTCGGGCGCACCAAAAGCACTTGCTCCTCCAGTGGCTGGAGCATGTAACCGCAATTTGCTCTCCTGCGGACGGGGGGCTGGAGGTGGCTTTTTGACGGCCCGTGTTGAAGCAATCGGTATGTCTCGACGCTCATTAGTGGCGCGGCTGGTGGCCTGTGGAACCGGCTTGGTGCTCGGTTCTCCAACGCTCGCGCGACAGACTTCCCGGTCTGCGGGCTCGTGGAACTTCGGTGCGGCTCACCTCGAATGGGAGCCGCTGGAAGTCGGCACGGGTGATACCCTCCTTGTTTCGGCACAAGTGCGCGGAGTGCCGGTGCGGGCGGTGCTCGACAGTGGCAGCGGCGCGTCGATCATGAGCACGGCGCTCGCGGCGAAGCTCGGCTTGAACGATGGTGAGCGGCGCATGATTAGCGGGCTGAGCGCCAAGGCCCCGGTGCTGCTGGTCCGCGACATCGACGTACAGCTCGCCCGCGAAACCCGTCGCTTACCCTTTGCCGTCGTTGGTGATCTGAGTTCAGTGTCGGCGGCCTTCGGACGACCGATCGATATCCTCCTCGGTGCCGATATGTTCACGGGTAGCTGCATCGCGCTCGATTTCGCGAAAAGGCGTATGGCGGTCGTCAAGTCAGGCACGTTTCTCGCCGGTCCCGACTGGCGCGCTGTCGCGCTCGGGCGCGGTGCCAAGCAGGAGCTGTTCATTCGAGCTTCCGTCTCGGGTTTGCCTCCCGTGCCCTTGATGATCGATCTTGGCAGCTCGGCCGCGCTGATGCTCTCGTCGGCCTATGCCCGCGATCAAGGGCTGTTGAACGGGAAGCTCGTCTCGACCGCGGCGATCGGCGGCGTCGATGGTGTGCGTATCAACGATGCTTTCACGATCCAGAACATCAACATCGAAGGGCTTGGCGTCTCGAACGTCCCCACACTCGGGATGAGAGCTTGGCTCTCCACCAGCACGGTTGGCAATGTCGGCCTACCGCTGATCGCTCAATTCGACGTGGTGTTCGACGTGACCGCCGGATTCGTGTGGCTCCGGCCACTCGGTCCTCGTCGTCGCCTGCCGATGCTGAAGGACCGTAGCGGCCTTGGCCTCGCAGCCTCACCAACGGCGCTCACCGTTGTTCATGTGGCGGCGAACAGTCCCGCGGAAAAGGCTGGCTGGGCGGTCGGCGACCGGATCGTGGCGGTGAACGGCCATTCGATCGATGCGAACTATACGCGTGGGGAGCTCTGGCAAGTGCGCTCCCGGCCTGCTGGCACCCTCGTAAAGCTGACGATGGCCTCGGGTGATGTGCGCGAGCTCAGGCTGGCCGATTATTATTGATCGGCTTGAGGGTGGCCTTTGCCGATCGCCTTCATGATCCGACAATCGGCCATGCGCGCCTTGGTGCAGCTCTGGCTGAGCATTGCCAACTCATCCCGCAACACCGCGAGTTGCGCCAGTCTCTCCTCCACATCCTTGAGGTGCTGAGCAGCGATAGCTGAGGCGGCACCACAATCCTGGTCCGGGTTCTGCGCCAGCCCCATCAACGAACGGATCTCGTCGACGGAGAAGCCAAGCCGGCGACCGTTGCGGATGAAGTGCAAACGCTCAATGTCACTGGCATCGTAGGTTCTGCGACCCGACGCCGTGCGAGGGGCGGATCGGAGCAACCCGATCGACTCATAAAAGCGGATCGTCGTCACCTTCGTCGAGGTCTCGCTGGCGAGCTGCCCAATCATCACCGGCTTCATCATGCCATCCTTGCTTATGCGAACGTGTCGCACATTTCGCTTGCTTCTACAGCGACTGGAGGTGGTAAGGAAGGCCGCATGAATGCTTCTACCGAAAGCTGCGGGTGCCACGGGGAGCCCGCGCGCGCGCAAACCGATCCGGCCTATCGCCGTGCGCTGCTGACCGTCGTGGTGCTCAACCTCGGCTTCGGAGTCGCCGAGCTGTTCGGCGGGTTCATCGCCGATAGCCAAGCGCTGAAAGCGGATTCCCTCGATTTTCTCGGGGACGGGTCGATCAGCCTTATCGGTCTTCTCGCGCTTGCCTGGTCCGCACGGGCGAGGGCAAAGGTCGCGCTGACGCAGGGGTTGTTTCTCGGTGCGCTTGGCGTGGGCGTAATCGGTTTCGCGATTTGGCGCGCCCTGAACGCAACCGCGCCCGATGCCGAACTGATGGGCACAATCGGCGTTGTCGCGCTCGCGATCAATGTCGTGTCCGCCTTGGTGCTTGCGCGTTTCCGGGAAGGGGACGCCAATGTTCGCGCGATCTGGCTGTTCAGCCGCAACGACGCGCTCGCCAACGTGGCGGTGATCGCCGCGGCCGGTCTGGTGGCGTGGACAGGAAGCGCCTGGCCGGACCTCGCCGTCGCCGGCCTCATCGCCCTCCTGTTCCTCCACTCCGCTTATGAAATCGTCACTGGCGCTCGGCGCGAATTGGGAGAGCGGTAGTGCGTCTGCTCGCGTTGATCCGGGCAATGCTCTCGTTGCGGCTGCTCTCCGCGCTCGCGGCGCTGCTGATCCCTGCTGCGGCAATCGCCGAACCCGGCGACGTGCAAACCGCATGGCGGCTGCTCGACTATATGGCCGTCGATTATGGCGGCGCGGTCGCCAACGGTCGGATCAAGAGCACGTCGGAATATGCCGAGATGACGGAGTTCGCCGCGTCGGTCTCGACACGGCTTCAGGGCCTGCCGGCGAAGCCGGAGCGTCAAGCCCTCATCCAGCGGGCTGCCAACCTCCAGGCGGTGATCGCGGAAAAGGGACCGACTGAACAGGTGGCAACATTGGCGCACGGGCTCGCGGCCGATCTGTTGCGCGCCTACCCGGTGCCGCTCGCGCCCGATAAGGCTCCGAACCTCGTCTCCAGCGATGCCCTGTTCCGACAATCCTGCGCGTCCTGCCACGGGATGACGGGCAACGGCCGTGGCCCTGACGCCGCCAAGCTCGCTACGCCCCCGATTGCTTTCACCGATGCCGAGCGCGCGCGCCAGCGCAGCGTGTTCGCGCTCTATCAGGTGGTGACGCAAGGCATCGACGGGACCGCGATGCAGAGCTTCGCCGATCTGCCCAACGATCAGCGCTGGGCGTTAGCATTCCGAGCCGGGAGCTTCGCCTTCACGGATGCGCAGGCGCGCGAAGGCGAGCGGCTTTGGAAATCCGACCCGACCCTTCGCCGGCGCATTCCGGACCTGAAAACCCTGGTCGCGCTCACCCCGGCCGCGCTCGGCGCGGCGATCGGCGACGCCAAGGCTGACCCAGTGCTCGCGTTCCTGCGTCGTCATCCCGAACAGGTGATACAACAGGCTCCCGGCTCGCTCGCGGTCGCCCGCGCCAAACTCGCCGAAAGCGTGGCGGCTGCGCGGCGCGGCGATGCGCGCATGGCGAAAGAGCTGGCGCTGTCGGCCTATCTCGATGGGTTCGAGCCGATCGAGCCAACACTCACCGCGCGCGACGCGACGCTGATGGGTCGAATCGAGGGCGCGATGGGGGAGTTCCGCGCCTCGATCGACCGGGGCGCGTCGCCCGATGATCTCGCGGAGAAGGTCGCAGTACTGGGCGGCCTTTTCGACGATGCGGAAGCGGCGCTCGCGCCTGATGCCGCCACCGAAGCGTCCACGTTCCTGGGCGCGTTCACGATCCTGCTGCGTGAAGGGCTCGAAGCCCTGCTCATCGTTGTCGCCATGATCGCGTTCCTGCGTAAAGCCGAGCGCGGCGAGGCGCTGCGGTACGTGCATGGCGGCTGGGTCAGCGCGATCATCGCGGGCGGGATCACCTGGGCGGTCGCCACCTATGCGATCGGGATCAGCGGTGCGAGCCGGGAGCTGACGGAAGGGTTTGGCTCGCTGTTCGCCGCGGTCGTGCTGCTCTCGGTCGGGATTTGGATGCACGGCAAGGCGCAGGCCGATCAGTGGCAGCGCTATATTCGCGAGAAGATGTCGCGGGCGCTCTCGGGCGGGTCGGGCTGGTTCCTGTTCGGGCTGGCGTTCGTCGTAGTTTATCGCGAGGTCTTCGAGACGATCCTGTTCTATGCCGCGCTTTCGGCGCAAGGTGACAACGGGATGCTTCTCGCGGGGGCCGGGTCGGCGATTGGACTGCTCAGCCTGATCGCTTGGGCCATGCTTCGCTACAGTCGCAAGCTGCCGATCGCGCAGTTCTTCCGCTATAGCTCCTGGCTCATGGCGGTCCTGACCGTCGTGCTGGCGGGTAAAGGCGTCGCCGCGCTCCAGGAAGCCGGCCTTATCAACATCGCACCGCTCGCGGACGTGCCACGGCTGTCGATGCTCGGCGTGTTTCCCACTTGGCAATCGGTGCTGGCGCAACTCCTGATGGCGGTCGCCATTGCGGTCGGGTTCGCCTGGAACGGGCGCGACCGATCCCGCTCGGGTTCCGGCTCAGTGACCCTTGGTTCGAATTAGTGCAATGACATGAAAACCCTTCCGTGATAGAGGCAAGCTAGTGCGAGCCTTTTTGCCTTTCCTGACATGCCTGATGCTGGTCCTGACCAGCTTCTCCGGCATGGCCCATGCCGCCGATCTGGCGGGGGGAAGCATCGCGGGCGTTGAGTTCACGGTCCATACCGCCGGTGACATCGATCAGGTGCCATCGGACTCGGACAAGAATGTCCCGCATCATCACAATTATTGTCACGGACACGACGTCGGCGCGCCTGCGCGCACGACGATGGAATATACCCCCGTCCTCACAGTGCCCAAGCCGACAATCTCCGCCTCTGCGTCGCTCGACGGCCGCACCGGCATGGTCCATTTGAGGCCCCCCCAAGCCTGACGTCCGATTTGGGCGTGCGTTGGCGCGCCCCTGTCGATCATCGTCAGGAGTCCTATTTTCATGAATCGTATCCTCGCGGCCATGCTGGCCGCAGCGTCTTGCGCCACGATGGCGCAGGCGCAGGTCGGACCGTCCGCGCCTGTTGCGCAGGATGCGCCGGTCTACACGCTTGACCAAGCGGTCAGTGCAGCGGGCGGTTCGGCCCCTGCTGCGGAAGCGGCGACAGCTGGAATCGACGCGGCCCGTGCAGGTCGCACAGTCGCCGGCTTGCGGCCCAATCCGGTGGTTCAAGGCCAAGTCGAGAATGTCATCGGCTCCGGGCCGTATCGGGGGGTCCGCAGCGCGGAAACCACGGTCGGCTTTGCGATCCCGATCGAGCTAGGCGGCAAGCGCGGCGCCCGCGTCGCGGTCGCCAATGCGCAATTGTCCCGGGCCGAGATCCAGGCCGCGATCATCGCGGCGGATGTCCGGCTTCAGGTAACGCAGCTCTATGTCGAAGCGGTCGCGGCCGATCGCCGGGTAATGACAGCCCGCGATCAGGCCCGGATCGCCAGCGATGCGCTGCGGGCCGCGAGCGTTCGCGTGCAGGCAGGGCGGGCATCGCCACTCGAGCAACAGCGCGCGGATGTCGCGCGTATCAATGCCGACGCCAATGTGGAGCGGCAGCTTCGCTTGGCCGAGGCGGCCCGCGCCAATCTGGCGCGTCGGATCGGACGGCCGATCGACGGCCTGCTCGATGACACGCTGCTCGATCGCCTTCCCGGTGTGAACGTCTATGGGCCGTTGGCACCGGTCAACACGACCGGCACACTCGCGCTGGCGGCAGCCAACGCGGATTTCTCCATTGCCGAAGCCGGCGTGCGGCTCGCGCGCGCCAATCGCGTGCCTGACCTGAACGTCGGGCCGTCGATCCGCCGCCTGGAAGCGACCAACGACATGGCGGCGGTGTTCAGCGTGTCGATCCCGATCCCGGTGTTCAACAATGGTCGCGCCGCGATTGCGCAGGCGACCGCGCAGCGGACCCAGGCGGATGCGCAGCGCCGCGTGACCGCGCTCGACATCGAACAGGCGATCACGGACGCGCAGGCGCAGGCGGCCAATGCCGCAACGACGGCTCGTGCGGCGTCGGGGCCGGCGCTGGCGGCTGCACAGGAGGCCGCCCGCATCGCGCGGATCGGCTATCGCGAGGGCAAGTTCGGCCAGCTCGAATTGCTCGATGCTGAACGCACGCTCGCCGAAACGCGGGTCGCCGCGATCGACGCGCTTGCCAATTACCAGAATGCCCGCGCGCAAGTGGAGCGACTGACCGCTCGTGCGCCCAATGGGGGGAATCAGTGATGAAGAGCTTTTATCTCGCGGGCGCGGCGTCGCTCGCCCTGCTCTTGGCTGCCTGCGGCGGCAAGGATGGCGGAAACGAGGCAACTGCCGAAGGCGCAGCTGCCAATGAGACGGCAGCGGGCACGGAAAAGGGCGGTGCTGAAGGCGGTCATGCCGGTGAAGGCGTCGTCACATTGGGTGCCGACCAGATCGCCACAGCGGGCGTCCAGGTCGGACGGCCGATCATCGGCGGGGCCGGGACGATCGAGCTGCCCGCGATCATCGAGGGCGACCCACAGGGAACGCAGGTCGTCTCGGCCGCAATTGCGGGACGCGTGGTCGCGCTCACCCGTAACCTCGGCCAATCGGTCGGACGCGGCCAGACCATTGCGGTCATCGAAAGCCGCGAGGCGGCGCAGATCAAGGGCGAGGTCGAGGCGGCGCGGGCGCGGCTTCAGCTCGCTAATTCGAACCTCGCGCGCGAACAGCGGCTGTTCGCGCAGAGAGTCTCCCCTGAACAGGATCTGATCGCCGCCCGCACAGCGGCGACGGAGGCGCGGATCGCCCTGACGCAGGCGCAGAGCATGGTTTCGGCGGCGGGTGTCGGCGGCGGCGGGCTCAACCGGCTCGGCATTGCCGCGCCGATCTCGGGCCAGATCATTGCGCGCCCCGTGACGCTGGGACAAACGGTCGCGGCGGATGCCGAACTCTATCGCATCGCCAACCTGAGCCAGGTGTCGATCGCGCTTAATCTCAAGCCCGAGGATGCGGGCCGGGTGCGTCCCGGCAATACGGTGCTGGTGAAGGCGGCAGGCCGTCAGGCGACCGCCCGCGTGACCTTCGTGTCGCCGGCGCTTGATCCGCAGACGCGGCTCGTGCCTGCGCTCGCCACCCTCGACAATCGCGGTGGCGAATGGCGGGTCGGCGAGCCTGTGACGGCAGCCGTGCAGCTCACGGGCAGCGGCGGGAGCGGGGCGGTCCGCGTGCCGACGACGGCGGTCCAGAGTTTCGAGGGCAAGTCGGTCGTGTTCGTGCGCACGCCCACCGGCTTCAAGGCGACCCCGGTCCAGCTCGGCGATGCGTCGGGCGACACGGTGATCGTCCGGTCGGGCCTGACCGGCAACGAACAGATCGCCACCACCGGAAGTTTCACGCTCAAGGCCGAGATCGGCAAGGGCGAAGCGAGCCACGAGGATTAAGCCATGATCGCCCGTATCGTAACCTGGGCGGTCGAGAAGCGCTGGCTAGTCCTGCTCCTCACCGTCATCGTCGCCGCCATCGGCGCCTTTTCCCTCTACCGGCTACCGATCGACGCGGTGCCGGACATCACCAACAATCAGGTCCAGATCAACGTCCGCGCGCCTGCCCTCTCGCCCGAGCTGGTCGAGAAGCAGGTGTCGTTTCCAATCGAAACCGCGCTCGCCGGCACCCCCGGCCTGGAATATACGCGCTCGTTGAGCCGCAACGGCTTCGCGCAGATCACGGCGGTCTTTTCGGACGCGACGGACATCTATTTCGCCCGCCAGCAGGTGGGCGAGCGTCTGCGGGGCGTGCAAGAGAATCTGCCCGACGGCGTGAACCCTGAAATGGGTCCGATCGCGACAGGCCTGGGCGAGGTGTACATGTACACCGTTCGTCTCGATCATCGCGAGGACGACAAGCACAAGCCCGGTGAACCGGGCCAACAGCCCGATGGCAGCTACATCACGCCAGAGGGCGAGCGACTGACGACCGAAGAGGACAAGGCGACCTACCTGCGCACCGCGCAGGACTGGATCGTGACGCCGCTTCTGAAGACCACACCGGGCCTCGCCGGTGTCGACTCGATTGGCGGTTACGCCAAGCAGTTCCTCGTCGTGCCCGACGTGCAGAAGCTGGCCTCGCTCGGCATCACGCTGACGGACCTGGGAAATGCGCTGGAGCGCAATAACACCAGCGTCGGCGGTGGCTTCGTCAATCGCAATGGCGAAGGTCTGGCTGTTCGCTCGGATGCGCTCGTTCGCAATGCCAGCGAGTTGGCCAGGACCGTGATCGCGACACGTAACGGCGTGCCGATCACGGTCGAACAAGTTGCGACTGTGAAGACGGGTCAGGCGATCCGCATGGGTTCGGCATCGGAGAACGGTACCGAAGTCGTCGTCGGCACGGCGATCATGCGGATCGGCGAGAACAGCCGCATCGTGTCGACCGCGGTCGCTGAGAAACTGAAGACGATCAACGCTTCGCTGCCTCCTGACGTCGTAATTCAGCCGGTGCTGAACCGCACCGAGCTGGTCAATTCGACGATCAAGACGGTCGCGAAAAACCTGTCCGAAGGCGCGGTGCTGGTCATCGTCGTGCTCTTCCTGCTGCTCGGCAACTTCCGTGCGGCCCTGATCGCGGCGTTGGTCATCCCGATCACCATGATGCTGACAGGCTTTGGTATGCTGCGCGCTGGGGTCTCGGCCAATCTGATGAGCCTTGGGGCTTTGGACTTCGGTCTGATCGTCGACGGCGCCGTCATCATTGTCGAAAACGCGCTGCGCCGGCTTGCCGAGCAACAGCATCATGAAGGCCGATTGCTCAGCGTCAAGGAACGGCTCGCGACCGTGGCAGCCGCTGCGCGTGAGATGATCCGTCCCTCTGTGTACGGGCAGGCAATCATCATCCTCGTCTACGTACCGCTGCTCACGCTGACCGGCGTGGAGGGTAAAACGTTCGGACCGATGGCGCTGACCGTCATCATCGCGCTCGCCTTCGCCTTCATCCTCTCTCTCACCTTCGTGCCGGCGATGATTGCGATCTGGCTGTCGAAGAAGGTCGAGGAGAAGGACGGCCGCATCATCACGTGGCTGAAGAAGCGCTACGAACCCGGTCTCGACCGGGCCATGAAGCGCCCGACGCTGACGATCGGTGCGGGTGTGGGAAGCCTTGTGGTGGCGGCGCTTGCTTTCACTACGCTCGGCTCGGTGTTCCTGCCGCAGCTCGACGAAGGCGATTTGCTGATCCAGTCGCTCCGCATTCCGGCAACGTCGGTCCAGCAGAGCCAGGCGATGCAGGTGCCGATCGAGCGGATGATGTCGAAGCAGCCGGAGGTGCAATTCGTCTATTCCAAGACGGGCACCGCCGAGCTGGCGGCCGACCCGATGCCGCCGAACGCGACCGACATGTTCGTCATCCTGAAGCCGCGCAAGGATTGGCCGGATCCTGAGCTTCCCAAGGAGGAGCTGGTCAGCCGGATCGAGGGTAATCTCGCGAAGATTCCGGGAAATGCCTACGAGATCACCCAGCCCATCCAGATGCGCTTCAACGAGCTGATCGCCGGCGTGCGCGGCGACATCGCGGTGAAGGTGTTCGGGGACGACTTCAACCAGATGAACCGGACGGCCGAGCAAATCGCGGCGGTGCTGCGCAGAACGCAAGGCGCAGCGGACGTGAAGGTGGAGCAGACGACCGGTCTTCCCATGCTCGACATTCGCGTCAACCGCGACGCGATGGCGCGGTTGGGCGTTACGGCTCAGGATGTGCAGGACACCGTGACTGCGACGATCGGCGGGCGAACATCGGGCCAGATCTTCGAGGGCGACCGTCGCTTCCCCGTGGTGATCCGCCTGTCGGAGGCGCAGCGTGCCGACATCGGCCTGCTCCAACAGGTGCAGGTGCCGGTGGCAGGCGGCGGCTATGTACCGCTGTCCAGCGTCGCCGAGATCAAGGTGGTCGATGGTCCGAACCAGATCAGCCGCGAGAACGGCAAGCGGCGCGTGGTGGTGCAAGCCAACGTGCGTGGCCGCGACGTCGGATCCGTCGTGGCGGATGCGCAGGCGGCGATCGGCAGCCAACTCCGGCTGCCTGCCGGCACCTATCTCGAATGGGGCGGCCAGTTCGAGAACCTCCAATCGGCAAGCGAACGGCTGAAGCTGGTCATTCCGGCTTGCTTCATCTTGATCCTGCTGCTCCTCTACGGGGCGTTGGGATCGGTCCGCGACGCCGCGATCGTGTTCACCGGCGTGCCTTTCGCGCTGGTGGGCGGCGTCCTGTTGCTGTTCCTGCGGGGCATGGACTTCTCGATCTCGGCGGCAGTGGGCTTCATCGCCCTCTCGGGCATCGCGGTCCTCAACGGCCTCGTCATGGTCAGCTCGATCCAAGATCTGATCCGATCAGGGATGAGCCGCGAGGAAGCCGCGCATGTTGGCGCGATGCAGCGTCTGCGACCCGTCATCATGACCGCGCTAGTCGCCAGCCTCGGCTTCGTGCCGATGGCGCTGGGCGAAGGCGCCGGCGCAGAGGTTCAAAAGCCTTTGGCGACGGTCGTCATCGGCGGTCTGATCTCGGCGACGCTTCTTACGCTGTTCGTGCTGCCGACACTCTATGCCCGGTTCGGGCAGAAAGTGATCGAGAAACCCGAGCACTACAATGAGGAGCATGAAGGGGACGACCACGGTCAGACCTTCGTGAACAACTTGGCCTGATGGATGGGCGGGGCGATCCGCGATCGCCCCGCCCATCTCTGGGAGATGGGGATATGCCTCGCACCATAACCAGCTCGATGCTTCACGGCGGGCCACTGCGCATCTGGTCGGCACTCACCGATCCGGATCATCGCCGGGCGTGGAGTCCGCTCGTATTTCTCGATGATCCGTCCCGGCTCGGCGACACAGAATGCACCTTTGCGATCCAGGGCATCACCCGGCCAATTCGGACGCCAGCACGGATTGATCGATTCGATAAACCGCACGCCTTCGCTTGGTCCTGCGGCATCCCCTATCTGTTCACGCTCGAAGAGCGGTACGAGCTGGCGGGGGACGATGGCGGCACCAGGCTAACGCATAGCTGCACGCTGCGCGGGGCGCTCTCCCTGCCGTTCGCGGCGATGATGTTGCGCCGCCTGCGATCCCTGATGGTCGAATCTGACGATCGCCTCGCAACCTATCTCCGCTGGCGGGTAGGTCAGCCTGCCCGGGCTATCAATCGTCAGCGCGTCCCCTTCCGCTACAGGAGGAAGGCGCGATGATGATGCACTGTAAGCGGGTGCTGCCCGCCGTCATCCTCGTTGTCGGGCTCGCGGCGTGCTCGGAAAGAAAGCCGCCAGCCCCGCCAACGGAGCAGCAGATCCATTCGTCCGACAGCGCCGTGGCGACCGGGGAAATGGGGCGGCATAGATATCGCTGTTCCGACGGGGAACCGCTGTTCGTCGATTACAAGGACAACGGCCTGCAGATCGATTTGCGGCGCTCCAACGGGGGACCGCCGATGATGCTGACCGCGCCAGCGCAGGGCCTGCAATATGTCGGCGAAACAGCCACCGCGACCTTCAAGGGGTCGCAGCTCACCATCGTGGAAGGCGATGGCCGTACCCGGATCTGCGAGCGGGAAGGCACGCGATGAACTGCCCTGCCTTCGAACGCCACAGGGCGCTTCGTCGGAAGAGACCGATGTCTGACACGTCGATTTCAAATGTGACAACCTTGTGCGGCCTGAATCGGGCCGGTCTGGCGATCGCGCGCCTCGGCGTCGTTCTCGTCTCCGGGGCGGTTATAGGGGCGTGTAATCCAGCGCCGACCCAGCCTACCGAGCCGGCGCATGAAAAGCATCTGACGTCGAAACTAATCGCGCAGCGCATCATGTACTGCGACGACGGCACACGCGCCGATGTCGACTTCATCGATGACGGCTTGAAAATGGCCGTCACCTGGCTGCCGAAGGGCAGGACCGAGATCCTGCGCGCGCAGCGAACCGGTGACGAGTTTCGCGGCGACCATTCGCGGGCTGTCGTGGCGGGCGGATCGATCGCGTTCACGCGACGCGGGAAGATCCGCGTCTGCCACCGAACCCCGGAGGAGTCCTAGGAAATGCAGGCACTGCTCTATACGCTTGCGCCTGTGCTGGCGGTCGTGCTCGGCGCGATTGTCGCGAGCCGCACCAAGTTGAAACCTGGCCTCGTGGCGGGCCTACAGCATCTCGCTGCCGGCGTCGTGTTCGCGGCGGCAGCGACCGAAATCCTGCCGCAGGTCAAGCATGAGGCATCGCCCAGCGCGACGTTGATCGGCGGGGCGGCGGGCGTCGCGACCATGCTGGGGCTCAAGGCTCTTGAGGCCCGCTTCAAGGGGCCGATGGCGCTACTCGCCGCGATCGGCATCGACATTCTGGTCGACGGCCTGGTGCTCGGCCTCGCTTTCGTGGCGGGCGAGAAGGCAGGTCTCCTGCTGACGATCGCGCTCACTCTGGAAGTGTTATTTCTGGGACTGACGCTGACCGACGAGCTGGCGGAAACCTATCGCTCGCGCTTGCGCATCATCGTGATCGTCTCGGCATTGGCCCTGCTGCTGCCGATCGGCGCGCTCGCTGCCGTGCCGGTCGCCGCGCTGTCGCCGGTGATGATCGCCGGCTTCCTCAGCTTCGGGCTGATGGCGCTGCTCTACCTCGTCACGGAGGAGTTGCTGGTCGAGGCGCACGAGAAACCCGACACCCCGCTCATCAGCTCGATGTTTTTCGTCGGCTTCCTGGCCCTGCTGACACTTGAGGAGATGATGGGATGATCCCGGGCAACGACAACAATGGCGGGCAGGAGCGCCGCACACTGTGGATCGTCCTGCTGCTGAACGCGGCGATCGCTGCGGGCTTCTTCGTTTCCGGCTTCTTCGCGGACTCGAGCGCGCTGATCGCCAACGGCGTCGACAACCTGTCCGATACGGCTGTGTATGCGCTGAGCCTTGTGGCGCTCACCCGGGGCCAGACATGGAAGACACGCGCCGCGGTCGCTTCGGGCGTCATGCTGCTGATCTTCGCGGGCGGCATCTTGATCGATGTCGGACGGCGCTACGTGCAGGGCAGCGAGCCCATCGGACCTACCATGATGGTCATGTCCGCGATCGCCGGCGTCGTGAATTACCTCTGCCTGCGGCTGCTCCAGCGCCTCAAGGATCCGGACGTCAATCTCCGGGCCGCAACCACCTTCAGCTTCAACGACTTCATTTCCAACGGCGGCATCCTGATCGCCGGCGTGCTGGTGCTGTGGTTGGGTACCAATTGGCCGGACCTGCTGGTCGGCTTCGCCACCGCCATCATCGCCATCAAGGGCGGTGTCGAAATCCTGCGCGACGCGCGCGCCGAAACCAAGAAAAGCGAAAGGAGGTCGTCATGAACGACAAGCTCGAACTCGACATTCCAGTGTTGTTGCCGGACCTTCCTGACGCGGCCGATGCCTGCCTGGACCGTCTCGTATCAACCCTGTCAAAGCGCGAAGGTGTCGAGCGGGCGCATGTGATCTGTCTCGACGGCAACACGCCAGCGGCGCTGTGCATCCATTTCGATGCCGCCAAGCTGCCGCTGCCACGGTTGCGCGAAATGGTGCGCGCCGCAGGTGCCGAAATCACCGAGCGCTACGGCCATGCGATCTGGCAGGTGACGGGGATCAACCACGAACGTCGGGCGCGCACGGTCAGCGATGCGCTGTGCGCCTTGCCCGGCGTGGTCCAGGCAAGCGCCAGCACCAGCGGGTCTGTCCGGGTCGAATATGATCGCCGCGAAACCACCGAAGAGGAGGTGCGCGCTGCGCTTCGCAAGCTGAAGGTGAGGGTGGGCAAGCGGGTCGCTGCCGATGAACATGCCGGCCACGACCACGGCCCCGGGGGCCACGGCGCGGGCGAAGAGAAGCACGGCCCCGGCGATGGCCACGACCATAGCCACGCCGAATTTCTCGGCCCCAATACCGAGCTGATCTTCGCGCTCGCCTGTGGCGCGCTGCTGGGGATCGGCTACGCGATCGAGAGGCTGGTCGCTGGCGCGCCCGAATGGCTGCCGACCGCCTGCTATATCGCAGCCTATTTCTTCGGCGGATTCTTCACGCTGCGCGAGGCGATCGACAACCTCCGGATGAAGAAGTTCGAGATCGACACGCTGATGTTGGTCGCTGCGGCCGGCGCCGCTGCGCTGGGCGCATGGGCCGAAGGTGCGCTGCTGCTGTTCCTGTTCAGCCTCGGCCATGCGCTTGAGCATTATGCAATGGGCCGCGCCAAGAAGGCGATCGAGGCGCTGGCGAAGCTCGCGCCCGAAACCGCGACCGTGCGACGCGGCGGGCAGACCAGCGAAATCCCGGTCGAGCAGATGGTCGTCGGGGACATTGCCATCGTCCGCCCGAACGAGCGCCTGCCTGCCGACGGCTTCGTCATCAAGGGCACCAGCGCGATCAACCAGGCCCCGGTCACGGGTGAAAGCATCCCGGTCGACAAGGTGCCGGTCGCAGATGCCGCAGCGGCACGCGCCAAGCCCGATGCAGTCGACGCGGAAAGCCGGGTTTTTGCTGGTACGATCAACGGCGGCGGCGCGATCGAGATCGAGGTGACACGCCGTTCCAATGAAAGCGCGCTTGCCAAGGTCGTGAAGATGGTGAGCGAAGCGGAGACGCAGAAGTCGCCGACGCAGCGCTTCACCGACCGGTTCGAACGGATCTTCGTGCCCGCCGTCCTGGTCCTGTCAGTGCTCCTGCTGTTCGCATGGGTGGTCGTCGACGAGCCGTTCCGCGACAGCTTCTATCGCGCGATGGCGGTGCTGGTGGCGGCAAGCCCGTGCGCGCTCGCGATCGCAACGCCGAGCGCGGTCCTGTCGGGCGTTGCCCGTGCAGCGCGGGGCGGCGTGCTCGTGAAGGGCGGTGCACCGCTCGAAAACCTCGGGTCGCTCAAAGCGATCGCTTTCGACAAGACGGGCACGCTGACCGAAGGTCGTCCGCGCATCACTGATGTCGTGCCCGTCGATGGCGCCGATGAAGGCGAGTTGCTGGCGCTGGCTGTCGCCGTCGAAGCGTTGAGCGACCATCCCCTGGCCCAAGCGATCGTCAAGGACGGCCGCGAACGTCTGAACGATCGTGCCGTGCCGACTGCCGGCGACCTCAAGAGCCTGACCGGTCGGGGCGTCACCGCGAGCGTGGATGGCGAGACGGTGTGGATCGGCAAGGCCGAGATGTTCGGAAGTGAGGGCATTCCGGCGCTGGGGCAGGGCGCGCAGGACGCAATCGCGAAGCTGCGCGAGAACGGCCGCACGACAATGGTGGTCCGCAAGGGGGACCGCGACCTGGGCGCGATCGGCCTGATGGACACGCCTCGCGAAGCTGCCAAGACCGCGTTGCGTCGGCTGCACGAGATGGGCGTGTCGCGGATGATAATGATCTCCGGCGATCACCAGAAAGTCGCCGAAGCGATCGCCGACGAAGTCGGGATCGACGAAGCGTGGGGCGACCTCATGCCCGAAGACAAGGTTGCCGCGATCAAGAAGCTCGCCGGCGAAGACAAGGTCGCGATGGTGGGCGACGGCGTGAACGATGCGCCGGCGATGGCAAGCGCCACGGTCGGCATCGCGATGGGCGCGGCGGGGTCGGACGTTGCGCTGGAGACAGCCGACGTGGCGCTGATGGCCGACGATCTGGCGCACCTGCCATTCGCAGTCGGTCTTAGCCGCCATACCCGTGGAATCATCCGGCAGAACGTCTTCGTCAGCCTGGGTGTCGTCGCCTTCCTGGTGCCTGCTACCATCCTCGGCCTCGGCATTGGGCCAGCGGTGGCGGTTCATGAGGGATCGACGCTGCTCGTCGTCATCAATGCGCTCAGGCTGCTCGCCTACCGCGATCCGGCAGGGAAGGCGGCATGAAGTGGCTGATCGCCTTCGACCTCGACGGCACGCTTGCCGAGAGCAAGCGGCCGTTATCGGAGGATATGGCCGCAATCCTCGCCCGATTGCTCGCCATCACGGATGTGGCGGTGATCTCGGGCGGGGACTGGCCGCAGTTCGAAAAGCAGATCGCCTCGCGCCTTCCTGCCGGCGTCGCGCTCGACCGTCTCTGGTTGATGCCGACCACAGGCACGAAACTCTATCGGTTCATCAATGGCGCTTGGCGCGCGGTCTATGCCGAACTGTTCGACGACGCGGAGAAGGCGAAGATCCGCACGGCCTTCGATCAGGCGCTGACCGATGCCGGTCTCGCCGACGAACGTATCTGGGGCGAACGGATCGAGGACCGGGGCAGCCAGATCACCTTTTCGGGCCTGGGGCAGGCAGCGCCGCTGAAGGAAAAGGGAGCGTGGGATCCTGACCGAAAGAAGAGGACCGCGTTGCAGGCCACGTTGCGCGCGAAGCTGCCGGAGCTCTCGATCAATCTCGGTGGCACGACATCGATCGACGTGACCAGAGCAGGGATCGACAAGGGCTATGGCCTGAAGCGCCTGAGTGCCGAGAGCGGTGTCCCGCTCGACGGGATGCTGTTCATTGGGGATGCGATATTCCCCGGTGGGAATGACTATCCCGCTGCTGAAATCGGCCTCGACACAGTGAGGGTGCGCGACGTCGCGGAAACCACCGCCGTCGTGACCGCCATCATCGCGTGTCTGCACCGATAGGATCAAGATACATGGTCGGCTCCATCGCGGAATGCCGCATTGTCAAAGCTCTGGCTTCTGTCGCTTAGGGCAGCGCTTCCTAAAACGAAAAGAAGGCAATGTGCGCGTCTCCGCGAACAAAGCCTCCAGCGATCAATCTAAGAGATTCCGCCGCGCTTCTCAATCGTAGGGGGCGTTTGCGGGAGGGGGCGGAATCCTACGCTAAGGATTTGGGCCAGCGATATTCCCCGGTTGGATTGATGTGTTCCCATCCCAACGGCGAGACGTGGGCGAGTAGATCAGGCGCGATATGGGTACCGCTGGCGGCCCGGGTATTGACGACCTCGCCGAGCTTCATGGTGTTCCAGAATATGA
>NZ_JBGGWB010000011.1 GCF_041321155.1 Sphingomonas sp. IW22
AAAAACATGCCAGCGGTCATGGCAAGCGCGCCAGCAAGGCCGCCGCTGATCCAACCCACGAAGGTAGCGAAGATCACGAGGGGGGCTGGCAGGATGCCCGACAGACCCAAGCCATCAAGGAACTGCGCGTCGGTCATCCATCCCCGGCCGACCGTATCGTTGCGGATGAACGGGATGGCGGTGTAGGCTCCGCCGAAGGTCAGGAGTCCACCCTTCAATCCCGCCCAGAACAGCGCGGCGATGGCAGGCGCTGGTTCCTTGGTGCCCGTCATTATTTCGGCACCCCCGGGACTTCCTGCCCAGGTCAGAGCCGCCAGGCCAACGGCAAGCGCGACCACGACCGCGGCGAGCGCGTAGCGCCCGGTTGATCCGAGCGCGTAGGCCGCGCCGGCCGCCGGAAGCACGATCCAGAAGCTGACGCCGGCGAGCGAGGCGGCCGCCGCCGCAATCGCTGCGGCCCAAAGCCACGGGTCGAACAAGATGTGCTCACCGATGCGATGGACCGCGCGGACAATGACGGCGATCACCGCTGCTTGGATGCCCAAGAATGCGGCTCCGAGGAGCGTTCCTTGAATCGGGAGCCGCGTGTACGCCCAGGCAAGCGCGAGCATGAGCACGAGGCCGGGCAACATAAAGCCGAGCCCTGCCAGAAGGCCGCCCAGTCGCCCCTTGGCGCGGATGCCGAGATGGACGCAGAGTTCATGCGCCTCCGGCCCGGGAAGCACCTGCATAACTGCGAGCAGCTTGTTGAATCGGTCGCTGGGTATCCAGCGTTCCTCGTCCACCAGCTCGCGCCGGATCATTGCGATCTGCGCTACGGGGCCGCCGAACGCCATCATGCCGAAGCGCAAGAAGCGCAAGAATAGCGCGGGATAACTTAGCTCTGGCAGCTGGGCTTCATCCAGAGCCGCGCTCGCCGGGGCAGGATGTTCGATGCTCGACATGTCCTGCTCCCCTTATGCGCCGCGTCGCTTGGTGAAATGTGCGTAGAAGCCATCGAGCGCGCCCGACCCTTGGGCAATGCGCTCGTTGTCGCCGTCGGTGCTCGCGCAGATGCCATTGATGAGCGCGGCGATGCCGGCGGTCTCCGGCCTACCGAACTTGTCGTCGGCGATGTCGAGGTCGTGGATGATCTCGGCAAGTGCAACGAGCGCCTGATCGCCGTCGAGCCCCGTCCGATATGTCAGCGTTTCGAAGGTGCAGTGGTCGCCTTCGTGCGTGAACTCCGCGTCCGCCATGTCGAAGCGAAGCTCGCCGGGCTCGGGCTGGTAGTCCTTGCCGTCCACGAACTTGAAGCTGGGGCTCGGGTCGATGAACCGGCGGATAAGCCAGGCCGAGGCGATGCGATCGACATGCACGTGCCGGCGCGTGACCCAAGTGCGGCCTTTCAGCTCCGCCGGCGTCAGCTCCGGCGCTCCCGGCCCGCTCACGTCCGGGTGGCGGCCGGCGCGCCCCTCCGCTTGGGCTATCGCGGCGTCCGCCGCCTGCCGTCCATGCGCGCCGAAGAAGTCGACCGCTGCGATCTCGTCCAGGCGTTTACGCAGGCGGCGGACGTCGGCGGACGACACGTATTCCGCCTCGGCGATCATACGCGCTTCGCGCGCCAACTCCTCGTAATCCGCGTCGCGGGCCGCGTCGAACACGGCGCGAAGCTCCGCATCAACCATCCCCTCAACTAGCCGGGCTTTCAGGATCAACGCCTCGCCACCCCCTGCGGTGATCTCCGCTCTGAGTTCCTCGAAGAGCGCGCGGGTGTCGTCGCGAGCAGGGAGCGCGTGAACGGCATTCTTGAGGGGAGCGGCTCCCATTGCTTGCAAGCGCCGCCAGACCCGCACGCGCAGATAGGCGGGCTTGGCCGGGAGCTGTGGGATCAGGAGCAGCCAGTCACGGGGCTCGGGCGAAGAAGCATCAGCCATGAAGCAACTGTAACATAGCGACGCAACGAACGTACACTTGTATCGTTTGCTTGGGTGGATTAAAAGTTGGGGTGAGGAGACCGCAATGCGAGCTGTTGGATCAGGTGCTGCCGCCATGCTGGCGTGCCTGGCGTGCCCAGCGGCCTCGTCTGCCGCGGCCCAACCTCGCTATGAGACGGTTACGCAGTTCTATCGGACGTGTGTCGACGAGACGAAAAGGAAGGTGAACGGTCGGTGCGAAGCGTATCTCGCTGGTGCCGCCGAGGCGCTTTCCGCTTTCGGCAACGGCGGCAGCGAAGCCGGAATCTGCGGCCGGGGCGTCCGATCGGGCGAGCTGAGCCGTATCTTCCCGGCGTGGGCGGTAGAGAACCGTCACGCAGCCAACCTGCCCCGGTTGGCGGGTGTGACGATGGCGCTACGCCAGCGCTTCCCATGCCGACAAACCAATTGAGATCGAGGAGAGAAGCATTGCGTCACTTGTTGCTCCCGCTGGCGATCGCGCTCGCCGCACCGGCCGCCGCCCAGACAAACCCGCAAGCGACACCGCCCGAGGCGCACGGCGACAGGTGGGCGCTCGTGGACAAGAGCCTCGGCCGAGCGGGAACGACGCAGCCCGACGGCGTTCGCCGGTATGGGTTCCCGCGCAGCGATCTTAACGTCCAGCTCGACGGTGTGGCAATCAAGCCGGCGCTTGCCCTCGGCTCCTGGGCGGCGTTCCACCCCATGGGCAATGACGTGATGGTCATGGGTGACCTCGTGCTGACGCATGAGGAGGTAAATCCGGTCATGAGCCGGTTGCTGGCATCCGGCTTCACGATCACCGCGCTCCACAACCATCTGCTTCGTTCCGCGCCCGCGACCATGTACATGCACATCGGCGGCCATGGTGACCCCGTGAAGCTTGCGGCCGCCCTCCGTGAAGCGCTCGCCGCCAGCCGGACACCGATGACGGCACCATCCAGGGATTCGCAACCGCCGTCCGCCGGCGCGGGGTCGTCGCAGCCAATCGCCCTCGACACCGCCGCGCTTGACCGGCTGATGGATGGCAAGGGTAAGCCCAACGGTGGGGTCTATCAGTTCAGCTTTCCCCGCGCGGAGAAGCTGAGCGACGGCGGCATGCCCGCGCCAGCGTCCATGGGCACCGCAACCGCGATCAACTTCCAGCCGACCGGCTCGGGCCGGGCGGCGATCACCGGTGACTTCGTGCTCACCGCCGCCGAGGTCGATCCCGTGCTCCGCGCACTACGCGCGGGGGGCATCGAGGTCACCGCGCTTCACAATCACATGCTGGATGACCAGCCCCGGCTCTTCTTCATGCACTTTTGGGCGAATGACGACGCCCAGAAGCTCGCACGCGGGCTCCGTGCAGCACTGGATAAAACCAATGTGCAACGGAGCTGACCTATGACACGAAACTGGTGGACGGCGCTGTTCGCCGCAGCCGCGCTGGCGCCTACAGGCGCGCTCGCTCAAGACGAAACGCCGAGCGATATGCAGGGTCTGGCGCTGCTCACGAGCTGCCGGGCAGGCGAGTCGGGCTGCGGAGCTTATCTTCAGGGCATCGTTGACATGATGATCGCCCAGCAGAGTGTCTGTAATCCGCCTCGTTATAACCGTCACCGGTTGCGGACCGCCTATGTGCGCTGGGCGGAAGTCAACACGTACTTCCATGACAAGCACATGATGGCGGGCGCGGAGCGCGCGATGAGTGAGACCTGGCCGTGTCCGTCGAACTCACCACGATGACGATACCTAGTGTCACAACCGGTCATTTTTCTGAACAGCCGTGCTCGACCGAGTCAACGGTGGCTTTCAGGCGCCCATCAGCGCGAGCGGAACGACAGAGAATGGATCGCAGCGGCCACGGCTTGTCGCGGAAGTCCTGATTTCTGCAGCGACGAGAAAGCGAGCTGCTTGCGACGGCGGGGCGCTGTCGTAAAAACCTGCTGCAAAAAGGTAGCGTAGGACCACCGAGCTAAGAATCAAAAAGGCCCGCCAGAGGCGGGCCTTGAGGCTCCTTTGACGATGAGGGGGGGCTTGCGCCCGCGTTCTCAAAGCCGGAGATGCCGATATAGCGATGTTGACGGCATCGTCAACTTTCTGCTGACAGGATTCAACGTTGCCCTTCACCCTCGACCAACTCCACGAGTTGCCGATCGTTATCTCCGCTCCCCGCTTCGCAACCTACCTGCAGGCGATGGGCAATGATCGGGAACGAGCACTGGAGATGTACGAGTGGAACCTGGACCTCTCCGCTGCTCTGATCGTCCCGCTGCAGGTCTGCGAGGTCGCGATGCGGAACGGCATCGCGGAAGCAATCGAAGCCGTGCACGGAGCAAACTGGCCGTGGAACAACGGCTTCATCCGCAGCCTTCCGCGACCCAAGCGGCAGACCGACTACAATCCGGCTTCAGACCTGATGCGCTGCGCTGCGCTGCTCCCAACAACAGGCAAGATTATTGCCGAACTGAAGTTCGCCTTCTGGGAGAAGATTTTTACCGCTGGCCAGGATAGCCGCATCTGGAACGCCCATTTTCGTGCCTGCTTCCCTGGCGCACCGGCCGCGCAAACCATCGCACAATGCCGCGTCGTCGCTCACACCGATTTGCGCATCATACGACGGCTCCGAAACCGGATCGCGCACCATGAGCCGATCTTCACCCGGAATATCGCTGACGATTACCAGCGCATCCACGACATGATCGCCTGGCGTAGCCAGACCGCTGCCGCCTGGATGGACAACAAGCAATCGGTTCTCGCGCTGCTGCCTCGCCGACCATAGCTGCTCGCTCCTCAACGCGGCTTAAAAGCCGCGGTTGATGAGGCGTTGCACCTTCTCCATTTCCCTGGCGGCCCGCATCATTGGACTGTCCTGCAGTTCACGCATCAAACGCACCGTTGGGTTGTTCTGAAGCTCCTCGATGGCGCGCATCGTGGGGCTGTTCCG
Organism: Sphingomonas sp. IW22; assembly: GCF_041321155.1. Classification (GTDB taxonomy): domain Bacteria; phylum Pseudomonadota; class Alphaproteobacteria; order Sphingomonadales; family Sphingomonadaceae; genus Sphingomonas. The sequence continues at coordinate 4,864 of NZ_JBGGWB010000011.1, forward strand.
AAACTCCTCGATCGCTCGCAAGGCCGGGCTTTCCTGGTAGCGACGGGCCGCCTCCTGAGCCGCCCGCATACCTGGGCTGTTCATCATCTCCTGGGCGGCGCGGAAACCTGGCCCCAGCGCCTCCTGCATCTTCCGGTGTGCTTCCACGATGTTGCGGCCCGTGCGGGGCGAGTAGGGCGCGCTCACGCGGTGTGCCGGCGTCGATGCGGCTGCACGCCTGGCCTGAGCCTCCGCCATATACTCGGCCCTGCCCGCCTTCCATTTCACCTGCAGTCGCCGAATGTTCGACGGCTCGGGCTTATCGAGAGCACGCCGGATCGCGGTTGTGGGCCGAAGCGCCGGGTTCGCTACGATCATGTCCGCCACCTTCTTGAGGGTGGGGCCGTCGTCCAGGCCCGTGCCAACCGGCCGGCCACGGCTCCGCTTGTTGCTATTCATGGTCCATCCTTTCATTTGCTGCGCAGCAAGATGACCGCGAACTTGGCAAGTTCAAGCGATAAGAAACAAGACAAAGAGCGAGGATAAATAGGATCGAAAACTGGAACTACTGCAGCAGGAGCGAGGATAAATGCGAACATTATTCTCGCTGTCGCTACGGCCGGCCGCGCAGGCCCTCTCCGGCCTCGCTGAATACCATCAACCGCTCAGGCTCCGCCGCGAACCAAGCGTAGCTGCCCCATGCGAGGCTATCGACCGTCTTCTTGAACGGCCCGGCGCTACGGTCGAGATAGGCGGTGACGAACGCGACGTGCTCGGCCGGGAAACCCGCGTCGGCGACCAGCTCCTCCAGCGCCTCCTTGCGGCGCTGGCTGATCGGACCATCGGTCGCGACCACCTCCACGAACACCAGCAGCGGATGCACCGGGCCAAGATCGACCAGGATCGTATCCGGCAAGTTCTTGTCGGCCTGGATGGCAAGGCCAATCGATCGCGCCAGCGCATCGTCGCGCGCGACCACCTTGTTCCCGCTCTCGCTGAGGAACACCACGGCAGGGGCGGTGAGAAAGGCGGGCGCGAACACCTCCACCACTGCTTTGGTGATTTCGGAACTTGGCCCCGGCTTCATCCGGCGCGTCTCGCCGTTAGGGAAGGTAACAAGCACCTGGTCCGCGCTGACGCCGGCGCCCTGGCGCACGATCGCCAACCGGGCGAGCGCGCCCTTGTTCAACGCCTCAGCCTGCCATGCCGCAATGCGGGCCTGCAGCGCCTCCCCGGTCAGGGCAGGGTCGAACAGTGCGGCAAAGCTCGCCTTCAAGGCGTAGCGCGGCTTGCTCGATGTGGTGGCAAGATCGGTGCGCTCGGTCACGGCACCGATCGCCACTAGCCCCTCGCGCAACGTCTCGTCACGGATCGGCTCACGGGTGTTGTCTTGATACCAGCGCCGGCCCTCGGTCTGGCTGCCAGTACGTAAGACCCCTGTCGCATAGGCGCTGCGGCTCGCATCATCGACAAGAACCGCCTGCTCGTCGGTCATGCGATAGACGTGCTTGGGACCAAGCATCGTCCCGCTGCCCTCGATGGCGTCGATATAGAGCGCGACGAACACCGTGCTCGCAGCCAGCATCCGGGTCAGATAGGCGCGGTTGGGCGCGCCATCGGGGAAGATCTCCTGCAGGCGGGCGTGAACGTCATCGCGGGTCAGCATCGGCATCATGGCGCAACCTGCCCATAAAGCCGCGCGAGTTCGTCCTCGATCTCGGCACTGCAGGCTCCGCGGCCAACCAGCGCCTCCACCTGTCTCATCGCCGCAGGAGAGGGCAGGGGCAGCGCCTCCATCTCAAACGCCGACACGGCAACGCTACCGTTGATGCAGCGGAAGAGCTGGTCAACGATCCGGCTGTTCAGCACCGCCGCAACCGTCGCTGGCGATACGGCAGGACGTGCGACCGGGCGGACCATGTTCAGATGGTTCTCGACCACCACACCGCCGTGCTGGGCAATGAAGTCAGCCGGCAACTCGGCCGCGATCAGCCGACGTGCCTGCTCCTTGGAGGTGGTGCGCTGAACGAGGACGCACGCCTCCTCGACCAATAGCCAGGCGTCGCCACGCTCGATCTTGAAATAGGGCGCGTGATTGCGCTTCTCGGCTCGGAACGCGAACCGGCCGTCTGCAGACACGGCTTCGGCCCATATGAGCGGATGCACGCCGCGGGCAGAGCGCTGCCGCATCTGGTCCTTATAGCGGTTCCACACCAAGGGACCGGTGGACACGCTGTAGCCCCAATCGGCAAGCCGCGCCGGCATGGCCTCCGCCTTGGCGATCAGGGCACTGTGGCGCGGCTCACGCGGCGCAAGCCAAGGTTGCGATGCGGGGGAGGGGAGCCCGATCGTGCCGTTGCGGATAAGGCGTGCCTCGCGCTCGCTCGTAACCTCGACATAATGGACCTGAGCGCGCCCGGGCTTGGCGCCGCGGCGATAGGCGGCCAGCAACGTCTCCTGCAGCACGTCCTCGAACACGCCGCGACGGGCATGAACGAAGTCGATTGCGGCCGGGGGGGCCTCCTTCGCCATCAGCTCGCGCAGCGCGGAATAGTAATGGCCGGACAGAAAACTGGTGGGGGTGAGATAGGCGATGGTGCCGCCCTTTTTCGTCCAGCGCACGGCAATGTCGGTGAAGACGCCATAGAGGTTCGCGTGGCCGTAGAGGCCACGCGCGAAGCGCTGGCGCTGTGCGGGGGTGAGGGTGACGCGCCCATAAGGCGGATTACCAATCACCAAGTCGAAGCGGGCGGCCGGCGCCTCCTCCAGCGTGTCGGCAACGCGCACCACAGTCGGCGCGGCGCGACCTGCAGCCGAAGTCACGTCCGCCAGCAACAGCTCGATCGCGTTCTGCCCAAAACCGGCGGCATAGGGGTCCAGCTCCAGCCCGACCAGGCGCGTGCCGATCTGCCGCAGCACGAACGCCGGCTCGGCTGCGGGAAGGGCTGCAATCATCCGTTCGGCTGCAGGCAGCAGGAAAGCGCCCCCGCCGCTTGCCGGGTCGAGCACGCGAGCGCGGGTCCAGTTGATCCCCTGTTCCTCGGCCATGTCGAGCAAGCGGTTCGCTAGCGCCGGCGGGGTGTAGAACGCCCCCAATGCCCCACGCTCCCGTGCGGCAAGCAAGGTCGTGTAGAGGCCCGTCAGGAAATAGACGGCCTCGGTGATCGGCAGCGGTGCAGCCTCGCGGCCGACCACCTGCGCCAGCTCGGCAACAGCGCGGTCGAGCCGACCATAAGGTTTGGCGAAAGGCGCGCTGAGGCTCGCATGGGGTCGGGCCTCAGCGCTGTAAGTCTCGATTGCGGCGCGAGTGAACAGCGCCGCCATGTCGCGGCGCTTCGGCTCGGGAAGCGTCCCCGCCCACGCTCGCGCAAGCTGGCGCGCACGGGCCAGCTCGTAGCGTTGGGCTTCAAGGTCTGCAGGCAGGTCACGCGGAAGGGCAGGGGCGAGGCTCACGCTGCGATCGACCGGTTGCGGTAATCGCGCAGGACGCGCTGCACGGTCGAACGCGACACCCGGAACAAGCTGGCGAGCTGGGCGGGCGATCCCTGGCCTGACTCCGCCTTGGCGATGATCTCCGCACGCTGTTGACCGGTGAGGCTCGGCCGACGCCCGAGATGACGGCCCGCTTTCCGTGCGTGCGCCAACCCGTTCATGGTCCGCTCGCGGATCATGGCGCGCTCGAACTCCGCGAAGGCACCCAAGGTCTGGGTCATCAGCCGGCCTGCCGGCGTCGTCGTGTCCACGGCTTCGGTCAGTGAGCGGAAGCCGGCCCCCGCGGCAGTGATCGCCTCCAGCGTGAACAGAAGATCGCGCAGCGAGCGCGACAACCGATCAAGTTTCCACACCACCAGCACGTCACCTGGCTTCAACGCATCGAGCGCGCGCGCCAATTCAGGACGGCTTGCTTCGCCACCAGACGCCTCCTCCCGGAACACCGGATCGCATCCCGCCGCGGTGAGTGCAGCGAGCTGGGCATTGAGGTCCTGATGATCGCCGCGGGACACCCGCGCATAGCCGATTTGCATCACGGCGTTCTGACACGGGATTCTGACACCTGTAAACCCATGGAAAAGCTAGGGTGACTTGCTGGTGTCAAAACCGTCCGGGCCTGTTGAAAAATGCCGGACATGCCGGGTTGCTCCTTCGTTTCGCCCCTACTGAGAGGAGCGCCGCCATGATGGGACCAGCCTGTTGCGGTGGGCGGGAAGGGGCGTCCCGCCGCACCATAGAAGCCATGTTGCCCGCAGACCACCTGCTGCGTCGCATCGATAGATGTCTCGACACAAGCGAGCTTAAGCAAGCACTGACCGGGCATTACAGCACACGGGGGCGACCATCGATCGACCCCGAACTGCTGATCCGTATGACCTTGATTGCCCGCATCTACGCGATCGCGTCCGAGCGGCGCCTGTGCGAGGAGCTGCGCTACAATCTGGCCTACCGCTGGTTCTGTCGTCTCTCGCCAGCAGATAGGGTTCCGCACCACTCGACGTTCAGCAAGAACCGGCATGGCCGCTTTCGCGACGCCGGCGTGTTCCGGGTCCTGTTCGAGAGCACGGTCCGACACTGCATCAGTGCAGGGCTGGTCGGCGGAAAAGACGCCGCGATCGACGCATCGTTCATAGCCGCTGATGCGAGCTGGCAGCGCAAGACCGTGCCAGGCTACCTGCCGTATGTCGCGAACGCGTCGCGCGCGGTTCGGGAATGGATCAAGGACACAGGCGATGCCGTCTGGGAACTGGCGCGCTCGAACAGCTGCCAAGGCGTCTCTCGAACGGATCCTGCCGCGGCTTGGTCTGCGCGAACGGTGCGTGGCCGGTTCGGCTACGCCCTCAACGCGCTGGTCGACACCCCGAGTGGCGTTGCCCTTGATGTCGAGGCGACGCCGGCTCGCTTTGCGGAGGAGGTCGATGCCGGCCGCGTCATGCTCGCGAGGTCGGCAGATCGGTTCGACTTCCATCCCAAGCGGGTTGCTGCCGATAAGGCCTACGGCAGCGCCGGTTTCCTCGGCTTCGTGCGGGACCACGGCGCAATTCCGCACATCCCGGTGATCGACCGGACGCAGCAGACCGGGGGCAAGCTGTCGCGAACGGCCTTCAGCTATGATCGTGACACCGACACCTTTATCTGTCCGACCGGTAGGCTCCTCCGGCACCACGCATTTCACCTGCCCACCGGCGTACACCGTTATGCCGCCGATGTCCGGGACTGCGAGGCATGCGTGCTTCGAAAGAAATGCACGAAGGCGCGGCGTCGTACCGTGGTCCGCCTGGACGATGAGGACGTTCGCGATCTTGCCAGAGCCGAAACGGAAACCGGCCTCTACAAGCGTTCGATGCGGTTGCGGCGAGGGGTCGAACGGTTCTTCGCTGACGCCAAGGGCAAGCATGGCATGAGGCGGCTTCACCTGCGGGGCATACGCGGAGCTGAAGAAGAGTTCCTGATCGGCGCGGCGGTGATAAATCTGATGATCCTGGCGCGGCCCCAGCGGCTGACGGGCAAGCCGCGCCGGGGAGTATGCGTCCCCGCAGCGCTGACGCCGGCTGCGATTGCGGCCCGGTCGATTGAACACGACGTTATCGCCTCTCCTGCTCGACGATATGCCTAATCGCTGAGGCGCGGCGTGATTCATCACGCGGCTTGCAGCCGTTCTTTGCGATACGGCACACCGTCGAGCAGCGCCTGGCCCGGCGCCTTGGGCGTGCCGTCGCCATTCACGTACATATAGAGTGTCGTGGTCGTCATCCCGAGACGGCGCGCGACATCGGCTGCGATCGCGTTGCGGTCGGACATGGCGGCCATTGCCATCGCCAGCGTGGCCTTATCCATCTTGCGAGGCCGACCGCCCATCCGGCCCCGTGCACGTGCAGCAGCAAGCCCCGCCTGCGTGCGTTCAGCAATAAGCTCACGTTCGAACTCGGCGAAAGCCGCGAAGATGCCGAAGGCAAGGCGGCCGTTAGCTGTCGTGGTGTCGATCTGCGCGCCGGCGCCCGCCAGCACCTTCAGCCCGATGCCGCGTTCGCGTAGCGCCTCGGCCGTGACTACCAGATGGCGGAGGTCGCGCCCAAGACGATCCAGCTTCCAGAGGACCAGTGTGTTGCCGGGCTGCAGTGCCTTCAGGCACGCGGTCAGGCCAGGTCGCGCGTCATGCCGCCCCGACGCGAGGTCTTCATAAATTCGCGAGGGATCGACGCCGGCAGCGAGCAACGCATCGCGCTGGGGTGCCAGCGTCTGTGACCCGTCAGTCTTGGACACCCTCACATATCCGATGAGCATCATTACCCTGCCAGAAAAGACATCCGGTACCCTGCAATGTGCCGGTGGTTTCCGCAACGGGTTTTCCGATCTTCGGAATGCGCTGAGGAGGCAAAATCCTCGACCGCCAGAAAACCGGTCGTTTTTCTCGCTGATCGACCGTGAAACGAAACCTTGTCGTAATCACAACAAACCGCTGGCACGATGATAAGGATCGTTCGATGTGGCGAAGGCGTAAAGGGAAACAGCCACCTGATGCCACGCTGCATCCGATTTTTCTTGCGATTCACGCTGCCCCTGCTGATCACCGCGTGTAACGACCGGCAATCAGCTAGGGAGGCAGGTGCGCAGGTTGGCTCCATGACTATGTCGGTGCGTCCAGGGACGTCCGCATGTGGATCCGCACCAACTGTGGTAAAGTTGCAGGATTTCGCTGGAGTTACGTGGTGGACGGAGAACAAACACTGGTGCCGCGCGGCGGATCGCGGGCAGCCGGCGCAGGCGTGGGCACATGACACTGCGGGTGTCGGCACCCGGAGGTTGATCATTGCGGGGGAAACCATCGCCCTCCCCGATCCAGAGGCCCAGTTCACTCCCGTTCCCAATATGCCGCCGCCAGCGCCATTCGTGTCTTGGGGGAGCGACATTCGCTCGCGTGTGTTCGCGGCGAGCAACTGGCTTCGAGAGAGGAATGACTTCACCTGCGGCCGGACCTTCGCGGGTGTCGGATTCAGACTGACGACAGCAGGCTTTCGATAGGGCATTGCTCGATTATTTCGCTGGCAGCGAGGATCGAGACATTGCTGCTCTGATCGGACCCGGCCCACACGAAAACGTTCGCATCGTCCATGCCTCGGGCGATTTCGCGGTGCTGCGCGGCGATCTTGCCGCCATAAAGCCAATGCTTCAGTGCGACGGGATCCGGGAACTGCCTGCAGCGATCGGCCATTCGATTGAGGCGCCGTTCGCCGCCACGGCCTACCGCGCAGTGATCGACAGATTCCTCAGTGATTGCTTGGCATCGCGGAACTGAGGGTCTGTCCACTTCGGGAGCGTTCGTAAAAATATGCCTAGGAGATAGCATCATGAGCCTTTTGCGACTGGCACTTACTTTGGCCGCCACCGCGACTTCCTAAGGCAGCCATCTCCGCGGTACCGCCCCCAACCGCATCGGCAACGTTGACTATCCTGCCGGGCGGCATCGATCAAACTTGCGCGAGCGCAGCGAACACATGTCGCATTTGTATAGAGGGAGGAGGATCGTTGCTTTCCTGAAGGGTCAAACCGGACCACAGCGAAAGAAGGATGCGCGCCAGTTGAATGCTCGGTATGACCGGCGTCAGGCCGGTACGCCGTAGCAGATGGGACATTACACCGGCGAAAGCGGACTCGTACGCGATCTTGACCGGTTCGAAGCGAGCACGGAACGCGGCGTTGCGACGTGCGTGCAGGTGAAGTTCGACCACCAGAACCGAATAGCTGGCGTCGACGGACAAGGCATCCAGACTGGCACCGATCGTATCCAGGATGGCTTCCACCGTTTGATACCGGGTGTCTGCCACCAACATGTCGAACTTTCTTGCGAGGTTCGCCATATGCTCTTCGACCAGCGTGAAGAGCAGATCGTCCTTGCTGGCGAAATACGAATAGAATGCGCCCTGCGAAAAGCCGGCGCGTTCGCAGATGCCTCGAATCGAGGCGGCTGCGACCCCTCCTGCAACGATCAGCCCTATCGCGGCGTCGAGCAGTCGTGTCCGCGTCTCCATGCGCATCTCGGGACGCTTCCTGCGGCGTGGTACCGTCTGCGTCGTCGGTGTCGTCTCATAATCCACCGACACCAGATGCAGCCCGTTGGCGTCAAGGGCAACAGCCACACAGGCATTGCAACTAATATATCGCTTGATATGTTAATGACGCCCGCCTCAATGAAAGCCGTCATCCGTGACCACCCGCCGCCCCATCGCCTATCGCGACGATCTCGAAATCGAGCAGCCCGACGAAGCTGCGCTGACGCGTGAGATCGTGGCTCGAATGGCGGCGACACAGGCTGCTCACGCAGAGCGGCATCATCATGCGCACCGAGACGCACATGCGAAGAGCCATGCGATCCTGAAAGGGCGGATGACAGTCCATCAGGATCTGCCTGCCGAATTGGCGCAGGGCATCTTCGCCCACCCTGGCGAACATGAGATCGTAGCTCGACTGTCATCGGCGCCGGGTGATATTCACAGCGATGCAGTGCCGGCCCCGCGCGGCTTTGCGGTCAAGGTCATCGGCGTTGGGGGCGAGCGCCTGTCACCCACCCTCGGGGGGGCCAATCAGGATTTCCTGATGGTCAATTTTCCGACGCTCGCCTTTGGTACGATCGCCAAATACAAGGTCATGCTGGGTCTGCTTGAAAAGAACGCGGACGCGCCTGAGGCGGCGCAGCGGCTGATCGCCGCTGCCGCGCGTGGCGTGAAGGGCGCTGTGGAGGCGCTAGGCGGCAGCCCTAATGCCACGCTTGACGGACTGGCGCGCGACCATGCGAACATGCTGGGCGAGACATTTTATACGCAGGCGGCAATCCGCTACGGCGATCATGTTGCGAAACTGTCGCTGGCGCCGGTCGGGGGGGTGGCCGAACTGACCGGACGGCAGGTCGAGGCGGGCTTCTCGACCATGCGTGACGCGGTAGTCGACCATTTCCGGCACGCCGGCGCCACCTACGAATTACGCGCGCAGCTATGCGTCGACCCGGATACAATGCCGATCGAGGACGCGGCGGTCCTGTGGGATCCTGCCCTTTCACCGCATCGCGCGATCGCAACGCTGACCTTCCCTCCCCAGGATGCCTATGCCCCGGCCAGACAGGTGCATGGCGACGACCATCTCGCCTTCAACCCGTGGAACGGGGTCGCGGCGCATCGGCCGCTCGGCGGCATCATGCGAATCCGCAAGGCAGCGTATGAATCGTCCTCCAGCCAGCGGCACAGGCTGAATGCCGTGGCTCGGCGCGAACCACGCTCGCTTGATGAAATTCCGGACTGATCCGAACCAGAAGGAGCCGTTCATGGCCGACAGTAAAGATCCCAGGCTTGATGACGAAACCCGTCTGCAAGAGTTCCGTCGCCTCGCCGCAGAAATCGCCGCCGATGCCCCCACGCTGGCCAGGATCGCGATCGAAGGCTTGATCCGCAACCACAACCCTCTGTTCAAGGGCACCGCCGGGTCGGCGGGCCGGGCCGGCCGGCAATCGGGCAATGTGTCCGAACTGACTGCAATCGCCAAACTCAAGCCTGGCGGCGGCGACCGGCTGCGTCGCATCTTCAACCTGACCGGCGGCAATTTCGACGGCGCCCAGAAAGTTTCGACGCTGCATGACATGCGTTTCGTCCTGTTCGACGACGACACGCGCATCCTGTTCGCTACGGCGTACGACGGTGACTGGGATACCTATATCAACGACTTCGCGACCAAGATCCCTGACCTGATGGATCTCTTGTTCGCCAATGTCGAAGGGTGGCCGGGGATTGCCTCGCCTGACGTGAAGGATTTCATCGCCGATCACCAGATCGACGCGGCCGGTTGGTTCGTCGCCAACCCGCAGGTGACGGTTGTGGACGTGCGGCGGCTGCAGCGGATGGAGACGGCGCTCGATGCCTTCCTCGATACAATGGCCGGCAACACCGCTGTGGACCCCGCGACACGGGACGCGCTGGCCCTGCTGTCCAGGCAGGTGTCGGTGCCGCACGGAGTGGATTACTGATGGGTATCCTCCAGCACCTCAAGGACCGCTTCCGCCCTGACCGCGTGACGCTGCAGCTGGACGACATTCAGGCGTTGATCCTGCGCGCGCGGCCTGAACCGTATGTCGGCATTCACGCAATGCTTCACGTCGACGACGCCGCGGGTGGCCGCGATCTCCTGCGAAGGCTCGCGCCGCATATCCCTGCCGCAGCAGACTGGACCGAAGAGCTGACGGCATGGACCGGCGTGGCGATCAGTCACGCGGGTCTGAAGGCGCTTGGGGTGCCGGAAGGCTCGCTCGCCAGCTTTCCTCTGTCGTTTCGTCAGGGAATGGCGGCGCGCGCCGAGCAGCTGCGTGACGCGGGAGAGAATGCTCCCGAGCAATGGGAGGAGGCGTATCGCGACAATCGCTGCCACATCGCGCTCACCATCTTCGCTTCGGATCAGGCCCGGCTTGACGAAGCCACCGACCGGGCAATGTCCGAATATCATGCATCGAGCGGCGTGACGCTGATCGGAACACATCGTTTCGGAGCCGATGCGGATGCCAAGAACCCGTTCGGCTTTCGTGACTCGGTGTCGCAGCCGACCGTCGCGGGTGCCGGGGTCGATCCACAGCCGGGGCAGGAGCGCGCGATCGCGCCGGGCGAGTTCATCCTGGGCGAGGACAGCGAAACGGGAGCGCCGCTGGAGATACCGCAGCCTGACGCGCTGGGGCGGAACGGTTCCTATGTCGTGCTGCGCAAGTATGACAGTCGACCGGGCGCATTCAACGATTTCGTGCGCGGCCAGGCAAACGATGAGGCGGCGCAGGAGCTGCTGGCCGCCAAGATGTTCGGCCGCTGGCGATCGGGGGCACCGCTGATCCTGTCGCCGACCCGCGACGACGAAGAGCTGGGCGCCGATCCGGCCCGGCGCAACGACTTTGATTTCTCGGGCGACAAGGCGGGAATTGTCTGTCCGCATGGCGCGCACATGCGCCGCCTCAATCCGCGCGGTGAGCGACTGACGATCCTGACCGACGAAAACATCCACCGGATCATCCGCCGCTCTTCCACCTTCGGTCCGAAATGGTCGGCCGACCTGACTGCTGCCGACGATGGCGAGGACGATCGCGGCATCTTCTTCATCTTCATCTCGGCACGTGCGTTCGACACGATCGAGTTTCTGCAGCAGGAATGGATCAATCGCGGTAATTTCATCGACCTGGGGAAGGAGCGTGATCCTGTGGTCGGCCTGCATGAGGAACCCGGACGCTTCACCGTGCCTGCCGAGCCGGTTCGTCGCCGTATAGACGGTGTCACCACGTACAACCGGCTGCGTGGCGGCGAATATATGTTCATGCCTTCGCTCACCGCTTTGCGATGGATCGCGGCAGGATCGTGGAACTGAGATGCCTGACCATGGTCCGGGCCGCTACGTTGAATATCGGCATCCGATCAGGGTCGGTCCGGGAGCGATCGACGATCTCGATCATGTGAACAACGCCATCTATCTCATGTGGATGCAAGAAGCGGTCAACGCCTATTGGCGCAAGACCGCGCCGCCAGAACAGGTAGAGACGCTCGCCTGGATCGCGCACCGTCATGACGTGGTCTATCACAGGCCCGCCGTGCTGCACGATCTGATCGTCGCCGTAGTGCGCGTCATTGGTCATCAAGGATGTCGTGCCCACTTTGAAACTCGCTTCGAGCGAAACGGCGAAGACGTTGCCATAGTTGAGTCTACGCTGGTGTGCATCGATCGCGGGTCCAGGCAACTTGTGCGTATTCGTCCCGATCTTGCTCAGCATTTCTATCTTCGTGACACTGAAGCAACTACGGCTAGTGGAGCCATGCGATGACCAGACAGATCCTCCGCGCCGTTACGATAGCCGCAATGGCGTTTGTCAGTGGATGTACCACGGTGGAGCGCGTGCCGTTCACCGGGGCGCAAAGTGCCGCGGCCGCTATTGCCGGTGCGCCGGAGGTCCGTTTCTGGGCGGATCTGCCGGATGCCGCGCAGCGGATGCGACCCGATGTGCCGGCCGGGCAGCCGGTAACGATGCTGGCCCTTTCGGGTGGTGCTGACGAGGGTGCCTATGGCGCCGGTGTGCTCAACGGCTGGACGCAGAGCGGCACGCGTCCGGAGTTCAGCGTTGTCACCGGGGTCAGCACCGGGGCATTGATCGCTCCCTTTGCCTTTCTGGGCAAGGAAGGCGATGCATCGATCGCCCGGTTTTACACCAGCGTATCCGCAAGGGACATCTTCCATCCCCGCTTCCCACTTGCGATACCGGGATCGACCAGTGTCGCCTCCACCGCACCGCTTGCGAAACTGATCGCACGTGAGGTGACACCGGAACTTGTAGCGCGGATCGCGGAGGAGCAGGCCAAGGGGCGCCGCCTGTTCGTCGCCACCGCCAATCTCGACGCGCAACGCAGCGTGATCTGGGATATGGGGGCAATCGCCGCCAGCATGTTGCCGGACAAGGTCGAGCTGTTCCGGCGGGTATTGCTGGCATCGTCGTCCATTCCTGTGGTGTTTCCCCCGGTGGTGATCGACGCGTCCAGCAACGGGGCGCCCGTACGCGAGCTTCATGCCGATGGCGGGACGACCGCTGGCATCCTCGCAATCCCGCCGCAGCTCGCGGTCAGCGACGCGCCGATCGGGGACGCCGCCCGGCTGCACGTCTACCTGTTGATGAACAGCAGGCTTGGCGGCGATTTTCAGATGGTGACGCCGCGGCTCGTCCCGATCCTGAAGCGCGCCTTCGCGCTCAACCAGCAGGCAGCGCTGCTGACACTGGCGGAAACCAGCTACGTCTACGCGCATCGCCACGGCATCGACTGGAACTTGACGTTCATCGGGAACGACGTCGCACCCAGCGACCGCCTGTTCGAGAAGACCTACATGCGACGCCTGTACGCCTATGGCGTCGAGCGGGGACGCACTGGTTCGTGGCGCAAGACGCCGCCCACCCCGGCCGATCTTGCCGTCGCGGATCGTCTCGATCATCAATAGAACAGGATCATCGCGGTCGTGGTTCGTCGATTGCCGCGTATGGCCGGGATGACAGAATTGACGATGATCGGGGGCTGGGCAGGGTTCGGGATGGCACGCGCGACAATAATCGCGGCATCGCTGATGCCAATCGCTGCCGGCGCGGCAGCACAGGACGTCGCCATGACGTTCGATGCGGCAAGCCGACGCCTGGAGACGACCTCGCCAGCGCTGGCGGCCGCCGACCACGCAGAAGATGCGGCGCGCGAAACGGCAGCCGCGGTAGCGACGCTCAGGCGTCCGGTCGTTACCGCGTCGGCGCAGTACATTGCATATCAGAAGACGCTGGCGGTCGATCTGACCGGACAGAAAGAGGATGCGCGCGATGCGACGCAGGATTTCCTGTCCGGCATCCCGATGACCGTCCCGCCTGCGTTTCAGCAGATTGCATCCGACATCGTGGGCAGGATCGGGCAGGCTTTGCCCGGCCTGTTTACCGCGATCCCCGACCAGCTGAGCTATCGCTACCGTGACGATGTGTTTCGTCCAACGGTGCAGGGGGTACTGCCGCTCTATTCCGGCGGAGCGATACCTGCGATCCAGCGCGGCACCCGCGCAGCCGCTGAGATCGCCGCGGCGCGCGCGGCGCAAGGGCGCGACCTCGCGCAGCTCAACCTCATCCGCGTCTATTTCGGCGAACAGGCCGCTGCGGCGCTCGCCGCGTCGGCGCGGGAAAGCCGCGACGCACTCGACCGGCTGCTGTCGGACGTTCGCAAAATGGAGGCCGCGGGGGTCGTTGCTCACGCGCGCACGCTCGAGGCGCAGGTTGCGCGCGACAGCGCCGAGCGAACCTGGCAGCGCGCCGCGATCGCCCACGATGGCGCCCGGGACGACCTTGCCCGCCTGCTTGAGGTGGACCGGGTACGCCCCACCACCGGTCTCTTTGTCGTCAGTCATCCGCTTGCGCCCGCGGGCAGCTTCACCGGCGGCGAGGCAAGATTACCACAGACGCGGCAGGCCGACGCGGCAGGTGCGGTCGCCCGCGCCGGCGTGGATCTTGCGAGATCGCGCTACCGCCCGCAGGCGTTCGCGTTCGGCGAATACAATCTCAACCGATCGAATGCATTGCCGACCGAGCCTGACTGGGTGGCCGGAGTCGGCGTGCGCTACACATTGCTGTCCAACGTCGATCGTCGCCATGCCCTGAACGCAGCAAAGGCAAACGCCGCGGCCGCCGACGATGCCGCGCGTGAAGCGCGCAAGAGCGCGATTACCGCGACGTTGCGCGCGTGGGATCTGGTCGAATCGGCACGGCGCGCCTTTCTGCTGACCGACGGTTCGCTCGCGGCTGCACAGGAGAATTTGCGAGTGCAGGAGATTGCGTTCCGCGAGGGAGAAGCAACGATGACCGCGGTGCTGGCCGCGGAAGCCGCCCTTGCCACGGCCCGCACGCAGCGGGCGGCGATCGCCTATGAATATGACCTCGCGCTGGCGGCGCTCCTGTCGGCATCGGGCCAACTCGATACGTTCGCGGATCATATCGCCGGCGCCGACATCAATCTGGCCACGGATGCCCGCCCATGACCGATCCGGCAGTCGACGTCGATCCTGCCGCCCCCTCGCGCCGCGCGCGCTGGTTGCTGTGGATCGGCATCGCCGTCGTCGTCGTAATCGTTGGCCTCGGGCTGTGGCTGGCGAGCCGTCCCGCGCCCGAACAATGGCAAGGCGAGGTGGAGGCAGATGAGATCAATGTTGCCACCAAGGCGCTGGCTCGTGTGGAGACGCTGGCGGTGGACGAGGGCGACCGGGTCCGCCGCGGGCAGGTGATGGCGATCCTGTCGGCGCCGGAGATCGATGGTGGTCAGCAGCAGGCGCAGGCGGCGCTCGACAGCGCACGGGCGCTGCAATCTGTGGCCATCGAGGGGGCCAGGGCGGAAGACCTGACCTCATTGCGTTCCACCTGGCTGGCGGCACAGGCGACGGCCGACCTGGCCGCGGTGTCGAGCCGCCGTGCCGACACGCTTTATGCGCAAGGCGTTATCGCCGCGCAGCGCCGCGACGAGGCTCATGCCGCGCGCGACAGCACCGGCCGTGCGGCGGAGGCGACAAAGGCCCAGTACGACAAGGCACGCGCCGGCATCAGGCCGCAAAATCGCACGATCGCCGACGCGCAGGTCCGCGCCGCCGGAGCCGCGACCGCGACCGCTGCCGCACTGGAGCGCGAGAAGCGGCTCGTGTCTCCGATCGACGGCGAGGTGTCACGCCGGTTGCTGCGCCCCGGCGAGATCGTGAGCCCGATCCTGCCGGCGTTTCAGGTGATCGACGTCGATCACCCGCACGTTGCGTTGACCGTGCGCGAAGATGCCTATCACGGACTGACGCCCGGTCGCCTTCTCGTCGGCCACGTCCCGGCGCTCGGCCGCGACCTACGGTTCCGGATCAGCCACATTGCGCCGCAAGGCAGTTTCGCGACATGGCGCGCCACGCGCCAGTCGCGCGGCTATGACGTCCGCGCGTTCGAGGTCACGCTGAAACCCGAAGGCGGGGCGCAAGGGTTGCGGCCGGGCATGAGCGTCCTGTTCGAACCGCCGGCGTGACGCCCGCGATGGTCACCCTGTTTAATGCGTGCCGGGCCGAATGGGGCCGCATCATTTCGACGCCCGTCGATCTGGCGTTGCTGACTGTCATGCCGCTAATCTTGCTGGGCGCGATGGCAGCGATGCTATCTGCAGGATCGCCGCACCATTTGCCCACCGTCATTGTAGATCGTGACGGCGGCGTGCTGGCCCGGCGCATCGTGCGCGCCATCGACGCCTCCCCAGGCCTGCGGATTGTCGGCCGGGTGCCCGACGTTGCTGCCGCGGTGACGATGATGCGGCGCGAACAGGCGGTCGCCGCCGTGGTGATCCCCCGGGGCGTCGGGACCCGTAATGCCGGTCGCGCCCCGGTCGAGATATTCCATCAGGCGGCGTTCCTGTCGACGGGGGCACTCGCGGCGACGAACCTGCGCGTTGCAGTCGCCGCCACGCTGGCGCAGTACGGGGCGTCCACCCACGGCTTGGCGGGACTGGCCGCGGTCGATCCGGCGTTGCTGCCCGGCGTGCAGGTGACGGTGCTCGGCAATCCATCGCTCAGCCTGGAATGGTATCTAGGACTGCTGCTGGGCCCAGGGGTGTTGCACCTGTTGATCGCGGTTGCCTGCGTGGGAAGCATCGGGGTGCTGATGAACGATGGCTCGTTCGCCGCGTTCGCCGTACGGGGTGGCGTTGCGGCAACGCTGGCCGGGCGGCTTTCTCCTCATGTGATTGCGGGAACGTTCTGGGGTGTTGCGTGGCTGCTGTGGCTCACGCTCGCACAAGGCTATCGCGCAGACGGATCGCTGCTGCTGATCGTGGCGGGGCAAGCATTGCTGTTCGTCGCCACCGCGGCGGTCGCGCTATTGCTCGTCGCTGCAACGCGCAGCATTGCCACCGCCTTGTCGGGCGCTGTCATCGTTGCGGGATCGGCGCTCGCCTATTCGGGCGCTTCGCTGCCGATCGATGGCGCGGGCCTGTTCGCGCGGGTCTGGCACCAGGTGTTGCCGCTGACCCACTACATGACGCTGCAGATGGATCAGGTGCTTGGTGCCTCCGCCGGGCCGTTCCTGAAGGCAGCGGGAACGCTGCTGGTGTATCCGCTGGTCGCAGGCGGTCTGGGCATAATCCTTATCCGCCGTGACCGGGAAGGCCGATGACGTTTCGCGCGGCTCTCGAACACACGCTATTGACGATCGTCACCACGCGCGATCTCCTGTCGCTCGCGATATTGTCGGTGCTGCTCTATGCCTTCTACTATCCAGCGCCCTATGCGCACCAGTCCGCCCGCGCGCTACCCGTGGTGGTTGTGAACGACGACGGCGGGACCGCCGCGCGCCGCCTGCTCGACGATCTTGGCGAAACGCGCAGCGTCCGCGTCGTCGGCGAGGTTCCCGACATGGTCGCCGCGCGCGGTGCCGTGCGTGACCGGAAGGCGGACGGCATCCTGCTGATCTCGCGCGATTTTACCGGCGGCGCGCTGACGGGTAGAGGTACGGCGGGCATCGCATTGTGGCTGAACGGGACGTATCTGCTGCGTGCGCAGAGCATCGGCACCGGCGTCGCGGCGACGCTGGCCGGCGCGATCGACCGCTGGCGCGCGGCGCAAGGCGGTGCCCGGCTTGCGGCGATGCCGACGATCCTTGTCCACCCGTTGTTCAACACCACGCTCGGCTACCGCGACTACATTTTCCCGGCGGTTGCCAACATCATCCTGCAGCAGACGCTGTTGCTCGCCTGCGCCCGGCTGATGGCGGAACGCCAACGCCGCAGGGAACGGCGGATGTCCGTCGCAGCCGCGCTTGGCATGTGGGCGGCATGCACCCTTGTCGGCGTGCTGTCCGCCTTGCTCTATTTCGGAATGATCTATTGGATCCAGGATATCCCGCACGCTGGGGCGCTGCCGGCGCTCCTCGTCGCAGTTCCTGTCTTTGCGGCAACCGTGGCGGCGCTCGGGCTGTTGCTGGGTAAGTTGTTCAACAGCGGCGACGATGCATTGAAGATCCTGTTGCCGACATCTGTGCCGCTCGTGTTTCTAGCGGGTTTTGCCTGGCCACTCCACGCAATGCCGGGCTGGCTTTCTGCGCTGGCCTGGTTTTCCCCCGCCACCTGCGCCATGCATATTTTCGTTCCTTTGAATCAGATGGGTGCAAGCTTGGAGGACGTATTTGGTCCACTGGCCAAGCTTATGGCACTCTTGGCGCTTTATGGAGGGCTTAATATCTGGAGTAGCACCAACAGCGCGCGTTGAATTTTTCAACAGCCACGTCCGGTTATGACACCAGCAACCTAAGCTCGCTCTGTATCCGCCGCAGGGCCTTTCAATCCTGGCGGCGGCAGGTCGGCATCCGGATCGCGTCCCTGTAGCTTGTCTAGGAGACGCATAGCCGGCGTGACGGTCAGCCCGTGGAGGAGGATGGAAAACAGCGCCACCAATCCTACGATGGCCCACAGCCGCTCGCCTCCGGCAAGCTCAACGTGGTTCAGCGCATAAGCCAGGTAATAGAAGGAGCCGACACCGCGGATGCCAAAGAAGGCAAGGGCCATCTTCTCGGAGAGGTCTGCCCGCAAACCGGCAAGCCCTATCAGGCCGGTAACGGGCCGCACGACGAGGATAATGATCGCAGCGGCCAGTACATCTACCCAACCAATCGGTTGAAGGAGCCCACTGACCAGCGCACCACCGAACAGGATCAGGAGCACCATCATGCCGATGCGCTCCACCTGTTCGGTGATGTCGTGCATCTCGCGGTTGAACTCATGATCGCGATGCGAGCGGCGAAGCGTCAATGCGGTGATGAAGACAGCCAGAAAGCCGTAGCAGTTGAGCAGCTCGGTCACGCCGTAGGAGACGAAAGTCGCGGCAATGGCGATCAGGCCATCCCCGGTCTGAGCCAGCTTGGTTTCCGCTGGCACGTGAAAGGTCAGCCAGCCGAACAGGCGGCCGATCAACCAACCGCCGACGACACCCACGCCGATTTCCCACAAAACACTATGGAACACCCATTCGCGCGCCCAAGGCTCTCCGGTGCTCGCCGAAATGCCCAGCGCGATAGCGAGGTTGACGAACGGAAAGGCAAAACCGTCGTTCAGGCCCGCTTCTGACGTTAAACCGAAGCGCACCTCATCTTCCTCTCCGGTCTTGGGAGGACCGACCTGCACGTCTGACGCGAGCACGGGATCAGTGGGAGCGAGGCAAGCCCCAAGCAGAAGCGCCGCGATCCATGACAGGCCCAAGCCCCAGCCTCCGATCGCCGTGATCGCCGCGATGCTGAGGGGCATCGTGACCGCAAGCAGCCGCCAGGTCACATTCCATCGGCGCCAGCTGAATACGCGATCCAGCTTCAGGCCTGCGCCCATCAGCGCGATGATAACGATGAACTCGGTGAAGCGCTCGGTGATGTCGGCGTAAGACAGCGGCAAAGGCCGCAGCGACACAGCCGGCAACGAGAAGACCACGGCTCCGATCCCGATACAGATGATCGGCAGCGACAGCGGCAATCGTTTCAACGCAAGCGGCAGCCATGCTACGAGGGCGATCAGGACTCCGGCACCTGTCAGCCAGAGGATATAGGGTTCAGGCGATGAAAAGCTGGGCACCTGCGCCGCTCTCCAGGCAGTAGCGCGTTCCGAGCGCTTCAGATGGATGTCGCATCAGCCTGGCGGAATGAGCAGACAGGGACCGAACACAGCCTGGCTCCCAGTTCATTACGCGAGACCTCTTGCGGGCCTTTGTTACTGTCGCTGCCGAATTGCGTCAGCACGATCTTCCGTCGCATCCGCCTTCTTCTCGGCAGTCGCGCGAACCCTGCGGGCTTCTTCTTCCAAGGCATCCGCCCGCTGATCGGCTTCGCTGCGAACGGCGTCCGCCTGGTCCTCGGCGGCGTCCGCACGTGCTTCGATCGCCTCGTTCAGACTGTCAGCGGCACGATCCTGGGCTTCCCCCGTCCGCTCCGCCGGCCCTTTCTCGATCGTATCCTCGCTCGATACGACACCTGCGTTGGCGTCGGCCTGCTCGCCGGCATCCTCGCGGGGGCCGTCACAGGCCCCCACGAACGCGATCAGTGCCAGCCCGACGAGCTGGAGGCGTAGCCCTCGTCTCATGACTGCGGTTCCTCGCTCGGCGTCGAACTGCCCGGACGGAGGGTGGTGCTCGACTGCGGCGCGATCGGCGGATGGGGTGTTGCGGCCGAGCCGCTGAGACGCTGAACGAGCTTAGCAGCGGCATCCCGTCCGCCGAGACCGAAGGCGAGCGCGAAAGCGACAGCGATGGCACCCAGGATCAGGCCGAAGGCGAGATTGATAATGTCGTCGGCGAGACCCATGAAGCGCAGGCCGATGGCGGTGCCGAGCACGATAATCGCAACGTGCACGATCTTCGCGGTCAGCTCGGCATTGGCCCCGCCGCCCGCGCGCACGACCGTCGACACCAGCTTTGCGATGGCGATGGCTGCGGCGATGATGACGGCACCGAAAACGACCGAGCCGAGCAGGGTCAGGATCTCCGCCATCATGCGCGAGCCGTAGGCGAAGTTGAGTTGCCGGAACGCCTCCATCAGGCCGAAGATGATGATGGCGACGAACACGGCGTTACCCAGCAGCTTGGATGGCACTAGCGCTGGCGTCGCGGAGGCCCCTGCGGAAGTTGACGGAACCCCGGCCGCCGGCGTCGTGCTTGAGGGGAACACGCCGAGCGCGCTGATCGTGCGATCGAAGCCGGTGCCGCTCAGGAATTGGCTGAGGAGTTGCGACGCGAACCGGCCGATCACATAGGCGAGCGCGAGAATGATCGCGGCTGCGACAACGTGCGGGATGCTGTCGAGGATGATGCGGAGCATCGCGGTCGCCGGATCGGAGATTGCGCGGATGTTGAGCTGATCGAGCGCGGCGATCGCGACCGGGATAATGATGAGCGCGAAGACGATCCCGCCGACCATCCGCGGCAGCGTCGTGGGATCGGCCTTGGCCATCCCGGCGCGTTCGGCGAGCTGCTCGGTGCGGGCGGCTGTCAGCACCGCCTCCACCGCCTTCTTGGCGACGCTGGCGACGATGTAGCCGACGAAGAAGATCAGCCCTGCGCCGATGATGTTGGGGATGGCGGCGCCGAACTGGTTGAGCATTCGGCCGACCGGGCTGGTGGCAGCGGCCAGGCCAAGCGGCTGAGCGGCAAGCACGAGCGCGATCAGGATCACGATCCAGAAGGCCGCATCACCGACCTGGGCACCGACGCTCTTGGGGTTGCGGCCCGTCTCGGGAATACCGGACTGCCGGTGCGCGTGACGCGCCAGCGGCGTCTTGTTGACCAGCGCGGCGACGCCCCACTTGGCGGCCCTCGCCAAAAGGTAGCCGATCAGGAGGATGACGGCCGCGGCAAGAACGCGCGGCCCCCACTCCTGTAGGTAAAGAACGGCGGTGTCGCCGAAGTTGCGGGTGCCGGCGACCATGCCGTCCGCTGTCACATAGTTCGGGTTCATCGCCGTCTCCCTGTTGGCAAAGCATGTGAGCCCGGCACAGGCTCTCACCTGCGCCGGGCTCCACCGACTAGATACGCTTGTCGGTGTCGCGGAAGGTCGAGCCGCGGGTCTCGACGTCGGTGTCGCGGTCGACCTCGACGTCGGTACGGCGCACGGTGTCGTCGACTTCCTCGACATGCTCCTCGGCCGTCTTGGAGACCACGACCTCCTCGACGACACGGGCGGTCTTGCCGACCACCGCTTCCTCGCCGGTCGCGGTCATGTCGACCGTCCGCTCGCGGAAGGCGTCGGTATCGGCCGCGGAAAGCGGCTGATCGACCGAGCGCCGCTCGACGTTGACCCGCTCGTTGCGGAGGCGGATTTGCTCGTGAACCGGCGTTTCAGTCACATAGGAGCGCACGCGCACCCCGCCGCGGCTGACGTCGCGCTTGCCGACGACCAGTTGCTCCTCGACGATCGGGATCACCTCTTCCTGTTCGGCCGTGCGGCCGGCGGTCTCGCGACGGTCGAAGCTGCCGAGAGCGGCCCCGGTCGCACCGGCAGCGGCGCCGGTGCCCGGATAATCCCAGCCCGACGAACGCCACTGGCTCGAACGGTCGTCGATGTCGATCGAGTTGGCCTCTTCGAGCACGCGCACCGCCTCGTCGACGCAATCGTCATCGACGTCGGCGGTCAGCAGCGCACCGCCGCGGCGCACGCCTTCCTCATAGGTGTGGCGGTCTTCATCGGGCACGAACGCGTTCTTGATCGAGTCCCAGAAGCCGCGGTCCTCATGGGTCGAGTAGCCGGTCTCCTTGTAACCGGCGCTCGACTTGTCGTGGATATGGATGTGGTCGGCGTCGATCCGCGCGCTCTTGAGCCGGTCTTTGGCTGCCTCGGCGTCGGCGCGGCTGTCGAACAGAGCGGTGATGGTGCTGGACATGATCTTACTCCTGCGATTGAGACGGGATTTGGCGGCTTACCTCGCCGTCACGACGAGTTCGGTGCGGCGGTTCTCAAAGCGACCGCCAGCGGTAGCGTTGGTGTCGACTGGATCGGTCTCGCCGCCTGAGACAGTCTCGATGCGGCCGGCGTTGATGCCTTGCGCGACGAGCGCCGACTTGACGCTATCGGCTCGGGCCTTGCCGAGCGCCATGTTGGCTGCATCGGTGCCGCGCGCGTCGGCGTAGCCGGCGATGCGGATTCGGGCGTTCGGATACTGCTTGAGGGTCGCGGCCACCTCGTTCACCTCGGCAGCATCGGCGGGTCGGATATTGCTCTTGGCGGTGTCGAAGTTGAGCTTCTCGAAGGTGAAGGTGCGGGGAAGCGGCTCCGTGCCGGCCAGATAGGTGCCGAGACCGGACGTGCCGACCAGCGCGTCAGCGGAGCCGGCGTTCGGGGTCGACGCGACAACCTCGGTCGGGGCGGCCGTAGGAGCGGGAGCGACGGCAGCGGTGTCCTCACGGTTGCAGCGGCTCAGAGCGAACAGCAACGCCAGAATCCCGAGCGCAAGCAGCAACCAAGGGAGCCAGTTGAAGCCCTTGTTCTTCTCGATATGGATGTGACTCGGTGCGCCCTCCGGCCTGTCATCGTTAGGTCCTGCCATGAACATCCTCCTGGGTTTTGGTGAGATCGGTGCGGTCGACCTCGATGCGGGTGCGCCTGAGCGTGGTCGGCAGCTCGACCGCCTCCGCCTGCGCCGACCGGAAGATGTGGACCTCCTCGACGAGGAAAAGCCGCTTCTCGACAACCAATCGCTCCTCGATCACGGGAATGATTGTGGCGCCGTTCTCCTCACGGACAGCGGGGGCTCGATCGACCTCGCGTTCGACCGCTACGCGCCTGATCTCGACGTGCTCGCGCCGAACCTCGTCACGAACAACGACCTGCTCCTGCTCGGGCACGGTGCGGACCGTGACATGCTCGACGTCGGTCGCACGTTTGGTAACGTGCGCCTCCTCCTCAATGATCGGTAGGCGAATGTCGTCGGGCATGCCTGTCCTTCAGCTTTGCCACCTAACGCCGCCGAACCTTTAAAGTGTCCCGGAGCTAACTCTTTCCGGGTTGATCGAGCTGGTAGTTTGCTACTACCGGTGCAGTAGTTCTCGCCGAGCCGTTCATTATCTGCGAGGAACATCATCCTATGGCGCGGCGCTCTACCGGCATGGCCAATCCGCTCTCCCGCGTTCTCGCACGCGACACGTTGACCCACCTCGAACAATTGATTGGCGGCATGACGGCCGGCGTCATCCTGATCGACCTGGCCGGAACGATCATCTGGGCCAATGATGCTGCGCTGGCGATGCACGGCGTCAACAAGCTCGAAGGGCTCGGTGGCAACGCCGACACCTATGCGCAGCGGTTCGCGCTCCGGTTCCGCAACGGGCACCGGCTCGCCAACCGCGAATATCCTGTCATCCGCATGTTGGCGGGCGAGAGCTTCCCGGACCTGGTGGTGGAGGTGAGTGCCGCCGGCAGCGATGAACGTCGTTGGACCCATCGGGTGCGCGACGTCGTGATGACCGGGGACGACGAAGAGCCGGACTGCCTCGCGCTCGTGATTCAGGACGTTTCCGAACAGTATGAAGCGGAGGCGCGGTTCGAGGCCATGTTCCAGGCCAACCCCGCGCCGGCGCTCATTATGCGGCTCTCGGATCAGCGATTTAGCCGGGCAAATCGCGGCTTTCTCGAAATGACCGGCTACCCCCGTCAGGTGGTCCAAGGGAACAGCCTCTACGATCTCGACATTCTCAACGGTGCCGAGCGAAAGGACTATGCCAGGCAGTGCCTTGCGGAAGGCCGGACGATCCCGCAGATGGAAGCGGAGCTGCCGCTGCCGGACGGCAATACCAAGCTCGTCATCATCGCCGGTCAGCCGATCGAAGTCGGCGACGACAAGTGCATGCTGTTTACCTTCGCCGATCTGGAGCCCCGCCGGAAAGCCGAACGGGCGCTTCGATCGAGCGAGACACACTTTCATACCCTGTTTGAGATGGCGCCCGTGGCGATGGTGCTGACTTCGCCCGACAGCCACCGCACAATGGACGTGAACGACGCGTTCGTTCGCCTCACTGGTCGCAGCTCGGCCGGCTCGATCGGCAGAGCCGCCGGCGATCCCGAGCTTTGGGCCGATCCGGCGCAGCGTGAGGAGGTGCAGCAGGAGCTGGATCGAAGCGGGGGCGTGCGCAACCGCGACGTCCGGCTGATCGATGCAGACGGGCAACCGGTCGACTGCCTCCTCTCGGCCGAGCGCATGGAGATCAGGGGCGACCGCTGCACGCTATGGCTTTATCAAGATATCACGGCGCGGCGGAAAAGCGAGCTGGAGCTGGCCGACGCGATCGAAGCGGTGATGAAGGATGCAAGCTGGTTTAGCCGGACCGTGATGGACAAGCTCGCAACCCTGCGTAATCCGCGCGCCGAAACCGCCACTGAGACCGCCGACCTGACGCCTCGTGAGCGTGAGGTGCTGGGGCTTATCTGCGAGGGCCTGGACGACAAGGTGATCGCGAAGCATTTGTCGCTTTCGGGAAACACGGTGCGAAACCACGTTGCCGGCATCTACGGAAAGATCGGTGTCAATCGGCGCGCCGCAGCCATTGCTTGGGCTCGGGAACGTGGCTTTGCCTAAAACAAATGCAACCGTGCGGCCGCAATCCAGTAATGGTCTTCAACAGCAATAGCCGGAGACCATGAGTCACTCACGAGGGGATCGGCAAAGCAAAGAAGGACAGCTATCATGCCAGATACCCCATATAATGATGCATTGGATGTTCTCGCCACGGCTCTGAAGGCAGGGCCTGCCGCTCTTGCGCACCAGAGCGGGGCGGCGGCCCGCACGAACTTCGTGGATCGGCTCACGACAATCGCGCACCGGCTTGATCTGGGCGGCCATGGCGGCGTGCAGGAGGTCTACGAGGCCGCCTCAATCATCGGTCGATTACAAAAGGGGCCGAAACGGCCAAAAGGTGAGGGTTGGTCGATCGAAGATCATCAGGCCATTGCCGATCTTGAGAAGGTGCAGATGAAGCTCGTCAAGCTCGCTAACGGTGTTCAGGAGTGAATGGCGATGAGTTCGTCTCTCTTGTGCCTGTCCATTCGGCCAATGAAGGCCGGTGCCTTACCGCCGTGATGGGGCTGGCGGGCGCTGAGGAGTCAGTGTCCTAGCGGGAGGAGCGGCCCGATGCGGCGATCATGCCGCCTCAGTCCGGTAGAGCTGCGCCTCACGGTTGATAAGGATATCGGCCAGGAACCAGTAGGCTTCGCCCCAGGCGTTCAGAATCTCATCGGTTGCCGCCTCGCCCAATATGTCGCGGATCGCCGGCAGCAGCGCGTTGGCGACCGCAGGATAATGTTCGGGCTTGATATGGGTCTCGACATGGCGCGCGGCGATGCGCTCGATTGCGGGTTTCAGCACGTCGAGCTTGTCCACATTCTGCGCAAAGGCGAGGATCGCCGCCGCGAGCCGCTTGGGCTGCGCGCCGGATTCGTGCGCGGCCATGTCAAACAGCGCCTTGATCTCCGGATCGACGAACAGGCGCTGATACATGCGCGTGGTAATCTCCACGCCGTGCTGCTGGAGCGCAGGCGCCGTAGCTTTTACCAAAGCCATTGTTTCGGGGGAAAGCGGTTTGGACATACAGACGTGCTCCGGATTTCAGGACCCTGACAAAAGAGACGATCAAAGTGGCGAGAGGGACCCGATCGAGCAAGGAGCGTGGGCCGGAGAGACAGGCATGCGCGATGAACCCAAGGCTTAGCGTCGGGGTATCCCATATCCGCATTCGATCATAGCTCGACCGCAGCCAGAGGAGCGAGCAAGGTCCACACGACGCCCGAGGCGGGAAACTCCATCTCGGCACGGCCGCGCAAGCTGCGGCTCACGGCCGTGCATATCAGCCGCGACCCAAAGCCCCGCCGCTCGGGCCTGACGACTGGCGGGCCACCCCGTTCGGCCCATTGCATCCAAAGCTCGGCTTCGGTGCCCGAATCCAGCACCTTCCATGTCAGCTCGATCGTGCCCGCCTCATTGGACAGGGCCCCATATTTGATCGCGTTCGTCGCCAGCTCGTGAAAGGCGAGGGTCAACGTCATCGCCGCCCTGGGACCGATCATGACCGTGGGGCCGTCGAGGCGAAGCCGCTCCGCGTAGAGGGTGAAGTGGCCCAGCGCATTTTCCGCCAGCGCGGACAGGGGCGCCGCCTGCCAGTTGTGGGATAGAAGCTGCTCGGTCGCGTTGCCCAGCGCCGCCAATCGCTCGTCAATGGAAGATCGGGCGTCTTCGATCGAATCGGCCGCCTGCAAGCTCTGGCTGACAAGGGAACGAACGACAGTGAAAATGTTCCTGAACCGATGCTCAAGCTCACGAATCCGGGTTTCAGTATCGACCATAACTCTACGTGCCCCCTACCCGGCTACTTAGAGCAATCGGGAGCCCAGGACGAACATTTTGCACGTCCGCGTGGAGCACAGAGCCAGACGCCGCGTTATTGCGCTGGTCGGTGGGACGGCTGCGTAAGTGCTTGGTGCGACATGACTACACAAGGTGGGATCAGCGGCCTTCGCGTGCTGGTTGTCGAAGATGATTATTGGGTCGCGGCCACGCTGGTCGAGATAATAACCGAAGCAGGCGCGGAAGTTGTCGGCCCTGTCGATTGTGTGCGGGACGCCCTGACGGCGCTGGACTCGTCGCCTCATGTCGCCAGCCTCGATGTGCAACTTGGCTCCGAAACCTCGTTCCCGATCGCGGACGAACTGGACCGTCGCGGCGTGCCCTTCATCTTCGCCACGGGTGCGGCCAGCATGATCCCGGCTGCCCACGCCTCACGCCCGACCTTCCACAAGCCCGCTTCGCGCGAGCTGCTGATCGGGGCGCTTTCTGGCGCGCTCAACCCCGCCTAACAGGGCTGCTTCACTGACGCGATGCAAGAGGCTCAAAAGGAAACGCCCCCTCGTCGTCCAGCAGCTCGCCGGGTTGCATCGGGCCGGCTCCGGTCGCGGCGTCGATCGCGGCTTGCAAATGGACGGCGGTGGCCGTCGCGCCTCGGCCGCTCCGATCCAGTTGGGCCAATGCCATCCTCATAAGCGAGAGGGCTGTGTCGTCGTTCGTCATAGACATGCTTCGATGGGAACCCGGAGCCTTGACGGAACAAGGGTGTCCCGGTCTCGATCGGTCATTGCGCGGCCGATCTCCACGGCGTTCTTCCCGGCGCGCTTGACCGCGTACATGAGCTGATCGACCGCGTGCATCAACGAGGGTTCGTCACGCGGGGTATCAGGGTGAATCAGCAGCGCGCCCATGCTGCACGTCACCGGATGAGACGTGTCGGCCAGAACCGATGACAGGCGCTTGTGGAGCGAGCGGGCGAAATACACCCCTTCCTCGGCCGAATGGACGGGAAGCAAAAAGGCGAACTCGTCGCCGCCGATCCGGCCGAAATCGTCCTCGCGCCGGATGGTCTTCCGTGCGCCCTGCGCGAAGGCGCGCAGCACCTCGTCGCCGGCAACATGGCCGTGGCGGTTATTGATGCCCTTGAAATCGTCGAGATCGAGGATCGCGAGCAGGAAGGTTTGCCGGGCAGGCACCGCTAGATCGAGACGATGGATCACGCGCTCGCGGAACGTCTCCTTGTTGAGCGCATCGGTCATGCGGTCACGCACCGCCAGGTGGTGCTCCCGATCAAAGGACCGGCGGAAGCTGAGAACAATGGCGGCGACGATAACATAGGTGACGGCGCGCACGGCCATCCTTGCCCCGAGCAGGGCGGGGGAGAGCCCTGGAAGTTCGGCGAGATGCGGCACGACGGCGAGAACGGCCGCGACGATCGCCACCAGATAGCCAGCACGACTTCCCAGCGCCCAGCAGGCGGCGCAGACGATCGGCATATAGAGCGGCGCGAGACCAATCCGGGGAAAATGCGCGTTCGCCAGCGCCAGCGCCGTGACGCTGAGGAGAATCGCGAACCAGGCGCGCTCACGCGGCAGGGAATGAAGGCGATCGGCGAGGCGGCCGACAGGCAGATGACTATTCACGCATGTCCTACTCGGTCAAAAGGTTCTCCAAGCTCATTCCCGTCCCAAGTGTTCCCGTGCAGCCGGCGGCACGCCCCATTTCGGGGACGTGCCGGCCACTGAACCGGTTGTGGTTTAGCTGAGGTCCTTTCCTTCCCATCCAAGCGGGGCAACGCTGCGCTGTTGCTGCAAGATGAGGAGGACGAGATGGCTAAGAAGATCACCAACCCGGCTTTGTCGGCGATGCGTGAGGCGGCGGAGGTTGAACCGGCGCGCGCTCGGGTTCGATGCCGGAGCGCTCGCCACACAGCCACCAAGTGCGAGGATGGCAAGAAGCGGGAATGACAAGGCTGTTTTGGGCATGGCTCTCCCTAGAGGCTTGGCCGCTGATCGTAGAAATCGACCTGCATCCGCATGGCTCCGAGCGGTTCGACGAAATGCGGCTGTTCCGGAAGCACCAGCCCTGGCCGATCGGGTGTAAGGATCACCTCAGAGGCCGGATCGAGACAGGTAAGCTTCAATCTCCCTTCGATGACCCGGATCACGCCCCACACACCGGCCTTGGTGCGATGCTCGGAGCGCAGGGCAGCGGGCAATGTCACCTCATCGAATATGGGCGTCGAGCGGTAGGAAGCACCATTATTTCTATGCTCCTACTTGGATCGTGCATCGCACCGGCTGATCCGCCTTCCTTGCGGTCTGCCGGCATCCTTCGATCTTTTCTCGATTGTCGCGCAGCAACCTGTCGGCCGCGACAATCGCCTCCCAGCTCGGCCGCGATGCGCTCGCCATAAGATGCTGCCCGGCATCCCACGGTGTCGCCTCGGCAAGAACCCGCGTCGCCATGCGTTCGGGCCATTGCCAGCTCGCCGGCGCGATCTCGCGCGCGACCATACCGGGCAGGAAGGACCAGAGGAGGATGCCGATAAGCAACCCGCCCAGCCCGAACCATAGTTGACGGTTCTTTTGATCCCGCGCCGTCAGCGCCGATTGAACGACGGTGCGCAGCTCGCGCCCCTGCTGTTTCATCTCGTTGGTGGCGGTGGCGAGGGCGGCATGATCGGCGCTGCGAAGGTCGGCCGCCGCTCGATTGATCTGCGTCGAAACCTGCGCAGGCGTCATCGCCAGCGCCGGCGACTTCACGATGGCCGTCGTAACCTGGTCCAGGCGTCCGTTGATGCCGTCCAGCCCTTGGACGACATGCCCCAGCGTCTCGGAATAATCCGGCACGTCGATGCTGGTGCGCTCGGCCGCCAGTCCCTCGATGGCGCGGCGCATCAACGCTAGTTCGCCGCGCTGCTGCTCGACCGCAACGCGCACCTGCTCGAACGCCTCCGTTGCCGCGTCGCCGCCTTCCTCCCATTCCTCGTCCGCCATTGTCTCTCCTTATCGGCTCAATCCTCGGTCGCGGCCAATTTCCAGCGAACGGGTCAATTCCTGGCTGATCGGACGATCCCGACGCATCTCCAGCCCCAGCTCGGGCGCGCGCCGCCGCAGCACGGATTCGAGCTGCGGATCGCGATGCAGCCCTCCCGCCAAACCATCCATCTTCTTGGCCGTGCGCTCCGCGCCGGCACGATCGCCGCTGCGCGCGAGCTCGGCCCGCTCGCGCGCCATGCCTTGCCAGCGCTCCACGAAGCGGTCGGCGCGCAGTTCGGGATTGGAACGGACCTGGGCCTCCTCGGCCATTGCCCGCGCCGCCCCGCCGGCTTTGCCTTCGGCCGCGTCGCGCACCAGTGCGGGGTTGCGCTCGAACGCGGACGACAAATCCCGGGCCGCCTGGGGGCGCACCCGATCGAGCGCGCCCCCGGCCTTCGCCAGCGCCTCTTTCTGGTGCGGGAGCACAGGCAAGCCCTTCTCGCGCATCCGGTCCATATCGGCCTGAGCGCGCGCATAGCGTTCGATCGCCTTGGCCTGATTGGGCGCGGGCGATCCCCGCTCGGAGCCGGTGTTAATCGGACCCCCTTTGCCGTCGCGCGCCGGCTCGGGCGACGTTGGTTTCGGGCGGAAGCCGTCGAACATGCCCTTGGCCTTGTCGCGCACCTTGGCGGCGATCTCCCGCGCGCGTTCCGGGAACCGGATCTCGCGCCGCTCGGCGAACGCGCGCGCCCGATCATTGTCCGACGATGCGGCATAGTCGCCAGCCATGTCCTTGGCGCGGTCACGCGACAGGACCCGGGCGAGCTGGCGCTGATCGGTAAAGTCGTCGCGGCCATAGTGGAGCTGCACGCCATCGCGATGCCGCGACATGGCGACATAGGCCCCGTGCCGGTCCATCCCCGGCGTCGCCAGCACATGCGCGCGATCGACCGTCACGCCCTGCGACTTATGGATGGTCGCCGCATAGCCGTGATCGACATGGGCATAATCCTTGAGGTCGAACGCGACACGGCTGCCGCCATCGAGCCGCACCGCCATGCGGCCCTCGCCGACCTGCTCCAGCGTGCCCAGGGTGCCGTTCTTCACGCCCATGCTGCGCTCGTTGCGCAGGAACATGATCCGGTCGCCGGATGCGAACTCGCGCCGGCCGCGATCGACGGTGACGCCCACGTCCTCGCCCAGCCCGCCCGATGCGCGCACCCGCTCGCGCGCTTCCTGGTTCAGTTCGCGCACCTCGGCATTGGTATGGGTGAGAATGATCCGGCTTTGCTCCGGCTCAGCCTGGCGCTGCCGATCCCAGCCATCGACCAGCTCGGCCCGCGCCGTCTCGCGCGTGTCGGCCGCCTGCACCATGCCCCGGCTCTCATAGGCGTGCAGTGCGTCCCCGGTGCGGCCCGTGGCGAGCGAGCGCGTCGCGTCTTTCTGCCAGTCGTCCCGCTGCCGGCGAACCTCGGTGATCTCGGCCGCGCCGTGGCGCTCGCTGATCGACCGGAACGCCGCTCCGGCTTCGATCGCCTGCAACTGCTCGGGATCGCCCACCAGCACCACCTTCGCGCCGGCGTCGCGGGCATGGGACAGCACCCGCTCCATCTGGCGGGTGCCGATCATGCCCGCCTCGTCCACCACCAGCACGTCATTGCGGGAAAGCTGGTCGCGGCCCTGCGCCCACGCATGTTCCAAGCTGGCGATGGTGCGGGACTGGATGCCCGATCCGCCCTCAAGGCTCTCGGCCGCGATGCCGGAGAGCGCCGCGCCGCGGACAGTGTAACCCGCTTGCTCCCATCCATCGCGCGCGATGCCCAACATGGCGGATTTACCGGTGCCGGCATATCCGATCACATTGGAGATGCCGCTCGGCCCGGTTACATGCTCCAGCGCGGCCCGCTGCTCATCCCCGAGCACGAGCCCTTCACTCCCGGCAACGGCTCTCGCTCTGTCGAGCACCGCTGCCGGGAGACCATGCTCCCTCCGCGCTGCCAACTCATCCCCGGCCTTCTCCAACCGCGCCTCGGTCGCGATCATCTCGCGAGAGGTAAACCGCTCCTGGTCACGTCCGTCCTTGCCCAGCGCCACCAGCTCGGGGCTGGCGCGCACCGCCGCCATCACCCGGTCGAACTGCTCCTTGCCGTCCGAATGGCGGAACGCGAACACGGCCAGGTCGCGGGTGGTGAAGGTCGCCTGCTGCCGCGTGATCGCATCGAGCGCCACGCTCGGGTCCGCGACGATCTTCTCGCCGTTCTCGCGTGCGATCCGCAGATGATCGTCGGCGCGCCGGTGCGGCTCGTCCTCCTCCAGACGCCGCGTTCCCATCGGCCCGATCTTGTGCTGCGGTTCTAGCTCGATGCCTTGGTCGGCATAGGAGCGATGATCGATCCGGCCCTCCAGCCCAAGCCCGGCCATGCGCTCGTTGACATGGGCCGCCCACGCCTCGCGCCATTCCTGCAACAGCTCGGTCCCGTTCCAGTCCCGAGCCTTCTTGCCAAATCCGTCCGGCCCCACCTCGCGCATCGTCATCATCACGTGCGCGTGCGGCTTGGGGCTGCCGTCCTCCGCCTTGTCCCAATGGACGTTCAGGTCAGCGACCATCCCGCGCTTCACGAACTGCTCTTCCACGAAGTCGCGCGCGAGCTGCACGCCCTGCTTCTCGTTCATCTCGCGTGGGATCGAGAACTCCACCTCGCGGGCAAGCTGGGCATCCTTGCGCTTCTCCCCTGCCTCCACCTCGTTCCACAGGGCCGTGCGATCGGACAGACGCTCCGGTGCGCCTTGCGGCAATAGCACCTCGGAGTGGATGACGCCGGCCTTGTTCGAGAAATCGTGATGGCGATTCAGCGTCTCATCGAACAGCCGCGATGCCGAGCGATAGGCAGCAGACGCAATCGCGCTGGAGCCCTTCGCGCGGCTGATTACCTTGGCGCTGAAATGGTAGATCGCCATGACGCTCCGCAATCTGCCTTACTTAGCGCACGTCGGCAATGACGTATAAGCGCGCACTCATCATCCGCTCTGCTCCTGCTGATTGACTATCTGGCACTTTGGGCTTGCACTCCCTGTCTGCTCTGGCACACTCCCCGAGCAAGGAGAGCATGATGAGCCGTGCCTATGAGGAAGCAATGGAGCGTAGGCAGGACGAGTACGTCGCCAGTGCGCTCGGGATCAGCATCGAAACTCTCGACGATTATCCATTCCAGCTTGATGAGAATGCCAGCGATGATGGCGTGGTTTATGGCTGGCGCGTTATGTGGGACGAGGAAGCTCCGCCGGGCGTCGATGTGAATGGTGCCGACGGCTCGCTCTGGTCGGATATCCCCGCAGCACCGGACGAACCGGACGAGGACGATCGCGATGCGTAAGGTGCGCGATTACGATGCTGAGCTGAAGGCGCTGGAGGAGCGCGCGCGGGCGATCAAGGCGCGCCGCATCGAACAGCTCGGCCAGCTCGTCACCGCAACCGGTGCCGATGCGCTCGACATGGAAACGCTCGCCGGTGCGCTGCTCGATGCCGTCGCGTCGAAGGACGCGGAAGCGAAGGAGGCGTGGCGCGCGAAAGGCGCCGTGTTCTTTCAGCGGCGCGGGCGCAAAGGTAGCCGGGCTGCTGGCAGCAACGGCGATGGCGCAGCGGCGCAACCGGGCGCTGATCCAGCGTCTGGAAGCGGCGCGGCGTCGTAGCGATACGCGAGGCTGGGTCGTGCAACGCCGTGAACGCACCCGCCACCTGATTGAGCTGGGCGGCTTGGTCCAGAAGGCCGGCCTGGTCGAACTCGCCGACGACGATCGCGCGACCATCTACGGCGCGCTGCTGGAGCTGGTCGGCAAGGCGCGCGGCGACGACGACGCCGATACGCTGGCGCTCTGGAAGCGGCGCGGCAAACGCGCATTCGACGCGGAAAGCGAAGCGACGGAGAAAGGCGATGGCGCTCCTGGATATTGAGGCGATCCGCGGGGAGGTCGGGGCGCTGGATTTCAAGCGCGGCACCCCAGCCGAAATCGCCATGTGGCGCGACGATGACGAGGACTCGCGCGCCAACCTTGCGATCGAAGGCATGGCGCTGGAAACGGACGAGCACCTGCTGTTCGACATGCTGCGCGATGAGGCGGTGCCCCCTGCCCTCGCCACGCAAATCATCCTCAAGCTGCTCGACCATCCCGACGCCGATCCGGCGCTGGCGATCACCCCACTGGAACGGGTCGGTTGATGGCGGGGCCGCTCATCGGCGGGCGTCGGCCGATCAGCTGGCGGCTCGCGATCGTCGTCTCGTTCGTCGCGGCCTATGCGAGGAAGGCATCTTCGGCGTCGGGCAGATTTCCGGCACTGTGTCGTTCCTGGTCCTGGTCGGCCTGATCGGCGCGACCTGGTGGATCAACAGCCGCGGCGCCAACCGCAGGAACGAGCTGCTGGGCTCGGCCCGGTTCGGCGACCGCGCCGACGTGCGCAAGCTGGAAGCGAATGGAGATCTCCTGATCGGCCGTGCCAAGGAGTCGGGCAAGCTGCTCCGCTATGACGGCGCGGCGCACCTGCTGACTATCGCACCCACCCGTTCCGGCAAGGGCGTCGGCACGATCATCCCCAACCTGCTCCTGCTCGACCGCTCGGTGGTCTGCATCGACCCCAAGGGCGAGAATGCCCGCGTCACGGCCCGTGCGCGGGCCAGCAAGGGCGCTGTGTGGTGCCTAGACCCTTTCGGCGTCTCAGGGCGTCCTGCGGCCCGCTACAACCCTCTGGCGCAGCTCGACCCGGCAAGCCCGGACCTCGCGGAAGATGCGCAAACGATCGCTGACGCGCTGGTCCATGACGCGCCGGGGCAATCGGGCGAGGCGCATTGGAACGAGGAAGCCAAGGCGCTGATCGCCGGCATCATCCTACACACCGTCATCCACGAACCCCCTGCCCGCGCCACGCTGGCGACCGTGCGCAACAAGCTCACCCCCGATCCCGCCGGCTTCGCCGCGCTGCTGGCAGACATGCAAGCCAGCAGCGGCGCGCACGGCCTGATCGCACGCGCCGCCAACCGTCACCTCGGCAAGTCCGATCGCGAGGCCGCCGGCGTGCTGTCCTCGGCGCAGCGCCACACCCACTTTCTCGATAGCCCGCGCCTGGTCGAAAGCACGTCCGCCTCCGATTTCCGCTTCGCGGACCTGAAGGAGCGGCCCGGGACCGTGTTCCTGTGCCTGCCGCCGGATCGACTCGATACCTATGCTCGCTGGCTGCGGCTGCTGGTCGCGCAGGCCGTCACCGATATGGCGCGCTCCCCTGCCCGGCCGGAACGCCCGGTGCTGTTCCTGCTCGATGAGTTCGCCGCCCTCGGCCGACTGGAGCCGGTGGAGCGCGCGATGGGGTTGATGGCCGGCTATGGCCTCCAGCTCTGGCCGATCCTCCAGGACATGCACCAGCTCCGTGCGCTCTATGGCGAGCGCGCCGGCACCTTCCTGTCCAACGCCGGCGTGATCCAGACATTCGGGGTCAACGATCACGCCACCGCCGACATGCTCTCGCGCACGATCGGCGACACGACATTGGAATATGCGACCCTCAGTACGTCGCGCGGCACGGGCTGGGGTGAAAATCGCGCCGGTCCCTCGGAAAGCGTCAGCACGCATGTCACGGCGCGGCGGCTCGTGACGCCCGACGAGATCATGCGGATGCCGGCCGACACGCTCCTGTTGCTGTGCCAGGGCGAACGCCCGCTGTGGGCCGGCAAGGTTCGCTACTATGCCGAGCGCGAGTTCGCCGGCCTGTTCTATCCGGCGTGATCGCACACGCCGGCCCGGAAGATCGAAAAGTGAGCTTTGGGGTAGCGCCTCATCGCCCTCTCTGCCGGCGGAACGCTGAAGGCACACACCGCCAATTCCGCTTGCCCTTCTCAGGTTGACGGTTTTGGGTGAGCCCTGTCGTTAAGAGATTCTGTTAAATAGGAATCGTTAAACAAGTTAAGCCGCTCAAAAAGCGGAATCTTGCTTTGTTTATCAACTGCTTGCCAGCCGGCCCGGTGGGTGAAACCCCGTGATTCGGTGTGTGATACCCCGATAGTGCGGTGGGTGATACCCCGACGCCAAGGTGGGTGAAACCCCGAGACTCTGGAGCCGAAAAGGGGCCTCCGGTGCCAGTTATCCACAGCCTGGCTGGTGGCTCCGGCATCGCCCGAAGCATGTCAGGGTTCAGGCAGCATCGCTGGCCGGTGTGTGAAACCCCGATAGTTGGGCTTGCGGTGTGTGAAACCCCGATAGTCAGCGGCGGCCGGCAAGCCGGTCCATCTGTGCATCGACTTCCTCGGCCCGCTTGCGCTCGGCGTCGAAACGGGCGCGCCGCTCCTCCTCGGCGCGCATTCTCTCGGCGAGTGCCAGTGCCTCGGCCTCGCCGCGGAGCCTGAACAACACGGCCGGGCTTTTGTCCGTCGTCTCGGTCAGCTCCATCGCATAGTCGGGGAGCTGGTCGGCCTCGATCACCCGCCGAAGCATCCGGTTGAACTCCTTGGGCTGGGCATCGCTGCCGGTTTTGTCGCGAAGCACCTCTACCCGGCAAGTCCACCCACCGCGCTGCGTGCCGGCGTGCTTTCGCGCGATACGATAGAGCGCCCGCTCCAACCCTCCGGAGAGTAGGAAATAGTCGGGGTGCATGGTGAGCAGCGACTTCTCGTTGACGATGCCCTCATAGACCCAATCCGAGAGGGTCAGCGTCATGCCGCGCGGCTGCTCCGTTTCGGCGTCGGTGTCGAAGGTCCAGCTGTCGAGCCAGTTGAAGCCAGCCTTCTGCCGGCGCTTCGTCGCGCGGATCGAAGTTGTGATCGAAGTCGTCTGGAGCCGGAGGAGCGCAGCTTGCAGCTCCTGATAGTCCCTGCCCCCTGTGCTGCGCTTGATCGCCCGCAGTAGGTCGTAGGGCGTGGTTGTCAGCGTGCGGGGCAGATCGTTCAGCCCCTGCTGCTTCATGCGGTTGAGCGTGGACGCGGCCCATATCAGGATATCGGCGTCCCAGATCGTGGCCATGCCGTAGTCGGGAATGGCCTGCACGCGCACCCAGGCCTCGCCATCCGGGCTGCGATACTCGATCGGCTTCAGCCGCTTGCGCTTCTGGAGCGAGAAGAACGGGCGCTCCATGACCTCCCGCTGGTCCTTGAGCGGAAGATCGCCGAGCGCCGGAATGAACAGGTCGAACTCGGGATTGGGATCACGCCGCTTGCTCACGGCGCGAACCTGGTGTGTCCCCGCTGGACCAGATACTGGCGCAGCAACCGCTCGGTGATGACGGTAAGGGGCTCCCCGCCCTCCTCGACGCTGAGCTGGCGCAGTGTGCGGTGCATGTCTTCGGGAATGTGGATCAGCACCGGCTTCTTGCCAGGATGGCTGCTGCGCCGGGCAGGTACTGCCGGGGCCGACGTGTCCGCCGCACGCCGCGACCGACGCGGGACGGCAGGCTGCGGCGCGGGAGTTGCATCGGCAACGGGAGCCGGTGCCGGTGCCGGTGCCTCGGGCTCGTCATCGAAGATGCCGGCGAGCGCGGAAGTTTTCTTCGCCATCATCCAACCTCGCTTACTTGCTTAGTCGTAAAGCCGCTTAGTCGCTTAGCCTCATCATAGGCGGCGCGCAACTCGGTCGCCGCCTTGCTGTCCGGGTCCGTCTCGGCCGCCGTTCTGCCGAGCGGCGTGGCCTTGTAGAAATCCTTGCGGAAGTGGAGGCGGCTGTCGAACATCGTCACGCCCTTCGCCGCGAAACCGGCATGGGCCTCCTGCCCCTCCCCGCCCTGATGCGGAACCTGCGTCAGTATAACAGCGAACGGCGTGCCTGCCTGCTGCACCTGCTTGACGGTCTGCAACACCGAATGAACGTCCAGCCCTCGCGGCGCGACAGGGATGATGACGAAATCCGCCTGCTCGGCTGCGAGCATGGCAATGTCCTTGGAGTTCGCCGGCGTGTCGATGATGATGAGGTCGATCTTGCCGCTGCTGCGCCCGCGCGAGACGTGGAGCGGCAGACCGGCAACGCTGCTGTCCTTCACCATCACGTCGTCCTCGTCGCGGCGTTCGGACCAGTAGAGCGCCGATCCCTGGCGATCGTCGGCATCGAGGATAACGACCGACGCCCCCTCCCGCGCCGCCTCGACGGCGAATCCGGTTGAGAGGGTGGTTTTGGATTGCCCGCCCTTTTGCGCGATGACGGCCCATACTTGCATAGCTGCTGCTCCTACTAAGCGGCTAAGCGGCTTATGGAGCTTAGCCGCTTAGTCGTAAAGGGCATTAGTCGCTTAGTCACGTCCGTCCTCAGTTTCGTCGCCGATCAGATCGTGGCGCATCGGGCCATGCCCCCTCAACCGGGCACAAAGGTGCGCCCACTGTCTCCAGCCATTTGCGCGCGGTCCTGACGGTATAGCCGCACGTCGAGCACTCGCATTTCAGCATCCGCGCCGCCTGCTTCCTGGGCCGAGTGGTCGCGCTGCCTGTATCGAGTCTGGCATGGGGGAGGTGACCGACCGCAGCCAAGATCGCCGCTTCACGCGAGAACGGCCGCAAGAGCGGGTAGCCTCGGAAACCGCTGGCTGCTGGAGCCTAAAAGGGCGAAAAGCAGTTTTTCGCTTAACAGCTTATTCGCTTAGTCAATGTCGCAAATATTCTGACTTCCCAGCGTCGCCGCTTCTGCGACAACGCTGGGGCGAGAAGGAACAGCCTTAGTCATCAACAACCGTCAGCTCAGCGCAATGGCACCGATTGCCGCCCCAATCGCCAGCACAACCGGCGTGGCGAGCTTGCTCTTCCACCGGTACATAATCGCCAGCGAGACCGCGAAGATGAGCGCGCTTACGATCAGGTTCGGCGTGCGTGCGCCCGTGGTTCGGGCAAGATCAACAACGGTGACCACAATCAGGCCGACGACGCCGGCCGCCACGCCCGCCAGGAAGAGTTGCAATCGCTTATGTTCGACCACCGCTTCCAGTCGATCGTAGAGCAGGAGCGAGAACGCGAAGGCGGGCAAAAACATGCCAGCGGTCATGGCAAGCGCGCCAGCAAGGCCGCCGCTGATCCAACCCACGAAGGTAGCGAAGATCACGAGGGGGGCTGGCAGGATGCCCGACAGACCCAAGCCATCAAGG